>VBGE01000264.1 GCA_005880345.1 Chloroflexota bacterium
CGGTTCGCGGCTTACCGTGACCGCATGGGCTGGAGCTTTCCGGTCTACTCGTCGGCGGAATCAGACTTCAACTTCGACTACCACGTGTCGTTCACAGCCGAGCAGATGGAGGCGGGAAAGGCGGAGTACAACTACCGCGTCGACCCAATCGGAATGTCGGAGGCGCCAGGAGTGAGCGTGTTCGTGGCGGACGCCGGCAAGATCTTCCACACGTACTCGGCTTACGCGCGCGGCCTCGACCTCTTGAACGTGGCGTACAACTACCTCGACATCGTGCCCAAAGGCCGCGATGAAGGCGGCGGCAGCATGACGTGGCTGCACCGCCGCGACGAGTATCCGGACTGATGGCAACGGGGATGGGTTCGGCTCAGTCCTTCATGGTCACGTGGACCGCGGTGACCGCGGCGATGATGGCTCCGTCGGCTCTGCCCTTCCTCGTGTCTTTCGCACGGCGCTCCACGCACTGGCAGGCGCCGACGGCGCTCCTGGCGGCCGCTTACCTGGCGGTCTGGATGGTTTTCGGCGTCGGCGTCTACTACGCGTCCATGGCGATCTCCCTGCCGTGGGCCGGCGGTGCCAGTGTGGCGATCGCGCTCGCCTTCGCCGGGCTCTATGCCTTCACGCCGCTGATGAGGCTCGGCCAGGCTCGCTGCATCGAGATGTGCCGCCGGCGCGAACCCATCGAGGGGGACGCGGTTCGAGCCTCGGTCAGAGAAGGCGTGAGTTACGGATTGAGCTGCGTGGCGTGCAGCGCGGGCGTGATGCTTGCCCTGGTCGTGCTGGGGATGTCGAACGTCGTCTTGATGGCGGGCGCCAGCGCGCTCATCCTTCTCTACAAGATCGCCGGGCGCTGGCCTCGCCGCCTCGATGCCGGGCTGTCGATCGCCATGGTTCTGGCCGGGATCTGGCTGGTGGCTCTTTAGCCGCGGGTCGCCGCCGCGATCGCCATCCAGGCGTCGCCCACTTCAACCCTCACCGGCACCACGACCGTATCCTGCCGTGGCTAGATCTCGCGGGTGCGAAAGCTCCACACGCTCAGGCCGAGCATCACGCCGAACCAGATGACGACCCAGAACAGGAACGGCAGTGGCGGCGGATCGATCTGCGCGAACGGGTTGGCCCGCGCGAAAGTACCCGCCGCGCGGAGGGCGGCGATGAACGTATCCGGCTCCATGGCGTAGATCGCGCCGCGCCACAGACCGTCCGAGGGGAGGACCAGGTGGCTGACGACGCCGACATTCTCCAGCGCGACGTTCTGCAGCCCGGTGCCGATGTCACCGACGACGCCGGCGATCCAGGCGATGAGCCAGGCGACCAGCGCGATCACACCGGCCGTGATGCCGGGCAGGCGGGTCGAGAGCAGCAGGCCCACCGATAAGAGGATGAGTCCCTCGGCCGCGACGAACGTCAGCAGCTCGACAGGATGGGGTGGCAGGTAGCCGGTAGCCCAATCCACGGCCCCCAGCTCCAGCGCGCCCGCGAAGGCTGCGTAGATGGCGACCAGGACTGCGAGGCCGATCCACTTGCCGATCACGACCTCGCTGCGGCGCAGCGGCCGGGCGAGCATCGAGAGGAGAAGTCCGCTTTCGACCTCGCTCGAGATGAGCGGGCCTGCTACCACGGCCGCGCTCAGCGCGAGGACGCCGCTGTACATGAACACGATGACTATCAGCAGCTGTGAGCTGACCAGCGCCACCTGGTCCGGAGGCAGCGTCTCGCCGCGGCTGTTGGTGACGGTCGTGATCTTGTTGAAGCCCCACGCGGAAAATCCGACGACCAGCAGCGTGAGGATCAGAAGCGCGAGGAGGAGCCTGCGCCGCGATGCCTCCTGCACCGTCAGGCGAGCGATGACGAGGATAGGTGGCATTGCTCCTTACTTCTCCCTGTCCTCGAGCAGCTGCAGGAATCGATCCTCCAGCGTCTGGTGCCGCGGCGCGACCTCGAACACGCGGCCGCCCATGCCCACGATCGCAGCCACGAGGTCGGGGACGCGATCAGGGCTGAGGTTGGCGAACGTGAGCTGATCGTCCTCGTCGTCGATACGCCCGAAATCCGACAGCTTGTTCTTGTCCGCGGGTGTGAGGCCTGCGACGCGGACCCGAACCGCAGTGCCGCCCAGCAGCTCATCCATCGTGCCCGACGCGATGACGCGCCCGTGGTCGACCACGGCCACGCGGTCGCAAACCTGCTCCACCTCGCTGAGCAGGTGGGAGTTGAGAAACACGGCCGTGCCCCGGGACGCCAGGCCGCGGATGATCTCGCGCACGTCGTGCCTGCCGACCGGATCGAGCGCGGAGGTAGGCTCGTCGAGGAAGACGAGCTCCGGCTCTCCCAGCAGCGCGGCGCCGAGGCCGAGCCGCTGCTGCATGCCTTTGGAGAAGGTGCCCACGCGATCGCTCGCGCGGTCGCTCAGCCCGACGGTGTCGAGCACGGTCTTGATCTCGTCTTTCCAGCTCGAGCGAGGCAGCGGCGCGAGCTCGCAGTGCAGGGCGAGCACCTCCTCGGCGGAGAGCCAGCTCTGGTATCGGAAAAGCTCGGGAAGGTAGCCGATGTGACGTCGAGTCCCGAGGTCGCCGACCGGCTTGCCGAGGAGCCACCCTTCGCCCGAAGTCGGCCGCAGCAAGCCGAGGAGAAGCTTGACGGCGGTCGTCTTGCCGGCGCCGTTGGGGCCGAGAAAACCGAACACCTCGCCGCGCGGCACCGTCATGGTGAGACCGGCCAGCGCGACAGTGCGGCCGAAGCGCTTGGACAGCTCGACGGTTTTGACGGCGGGTGTGCCGGCGGCCGCGCTGGGGGGCGCGGCCGCCTTGGTTTCTTCTGCTACGTCCACTGGCCTCAGGCTAAACGCCTCAGGACTACTTCAGGTTATTCGCGATGTCGATCGCGTCGGTCTGCTTGATCGATCCGGCCACGACGTAGACGACGCCCTTCTTGACCCAGATCACCGCCGAGCCGACGCCGGTGTTGTCACCGAGCGCGACGCCCTTGACACCCTGGATGGTGACGGTGGTCGATGTGGCGTACTGCACCGGGATGGGGATGGGCAGCGTCGTGCTGGGGTCGCCGATCGCGTTGATGGCGGCCTTGAGCTGCGGTGTGATGCCGGGCTGCGCGAGCAGGTAGCTCTCCATCTGCTTGACCGTGACCTGGCTCGACGTCGCGGTTGGCGCGCTCGAGACGCCCACGACGAGCTGCGGCAGGCTCAACGACGAAGTGTCCGAGCCAGACGAGGGCTGCTGCATGTTGCCGAAGATCTCGCCCACCGCGGGTCCAACCGTGACAGTGAGCTGCGCGCCATCCATGCCCTTAGGCAGCGCGGGCAGCGTTTTGCCGTGCTTGACTGCGGAGGCCGAGGCCGTATCCGCGCTGAAGGTGAACACGGCCGTCGCCTGAGACATGGCGGCGTAGGTGATGTTGGTCGAGACGCCCTTGGGAAGTTTCGACACGACCGGCGGGTGAAGGCCGCCCGCCATCGCGGCCGCGTCGGACGCGTTGGTGACCACCTGGAACGACGGCTGCTTGGTCCAGGTCACGGTGCCGTAGTCGCCGAGCTGAGACAGCGCCTGCATGTCGGCGACGGTCACCGGCACCGGCGTCACAGTGTTTGGTGTGAAGGTGTTCGAGTCTCGGGCGATCACGCCGGCCAGCAGGGCAACCCCGGCGATCGCAGCGGCGAAGGCAAGCACGAGCGGCCGCGCCGGCCGGCCCATGGGCAGCGGGAAACCAAAGCGCGGCCTGGCCGCGGGCGCGGCCAACACGCGCTGGAATGCGCGTGCCACGTCCAGTGGAGGATCTGTCACAGCGAAGAGGTTGGCGATGGAATGCGCGTCGCCGGCGATGCTCTTGAAGCGCGCCTGGCACTCCGCGCACTCGTCGAGGTGAACCCTCTCCGCGCGCGCGACATCCGGATCGTCGACCATCCGGCGCAGTGTTCCGTCAGTCAGATGTGCCACGGGTGACCTCCTTGCGCAGCGTTGCTTCCGCGCGTCTCAACAAAGTTCCAACCTGTCCGATACCGACGCCGAGCGCCTGGGCGACCTCGGCGTAGCTGAGGCCGCCGGCTCGCAGCACGAGCACCGCGGCCGGCCTTGGCGCCATCCGGCCGAGCGCCGCGCGCAGGTGCCGGCGATCCTCATTGAGCTCGGCCTGCTGCTGCGGGTCGAGCTCGCGTTCGCCCTCCTGCTGCGCATGAGCGACCTCCCTCTTCTGCCGGCGCCGCGCGCCGCGCAACCGGTTCAGCGAAGCGTGCGCCGCGGCCCGATGGAGCCACGCGGGCGCGTAATCGGCTTTCGCCGAGTGCAGCCGGTGGAAGTCGATGAAGACCTCCTGGGCCACGTCCTCCGATTCGTGCGCGTCGGCCAGAACCCGGTTCGCGATGCGGACGACGCGGGCGTATTCAGATGTGAATAGGGCCTCGAAGGCGGCCTCTTCAGAGGAGGCGGCGGCCATCCGGCGGGCACCCAGGTTCATTGCCACTGCTCATCTAGCACCGCCCGGCGCGGCTTTATGACGGACGAGGCCGGCGGCGCCC
>VBGE01000265.1 GCA_005880345.1 Chloroflexota bacterium
TGAATAGAACCAGCGAGACGATGATCCACAGGTGGAAGAAGCCGAAACCGAATATCGCCATCAGAACGCCCGTGAGCAGGACGACGCCGTAGGCCGGGTTCGCGATGCGGTCGTCGAGGAACCTGATGCCCTTCAGCGCGAAGCCCACGTTCGATGGATTGCCCCGCGCGCGCACGCTCCAGACGCCGTACGTGATGTTCGACCCGACCGCGACGATGGCGGCCAGGATGTGGAGGTACTTGACCGCCACGTACACGGACATCAGTCGACCTGCACCGTGGCCACACCGACCGTCGTGCGCTTGCCGGCAGGGTCCTCGCCCCACACCTCGAGCTCGACGTCGCCTCCATCGATCTTCGTGACCTTGCCATGGCAGCGGTAGGGACGCCCGGGCACATCGATGCCGCGATAGCTCACCTCGAACGCCTTGAGCGTGCCTCGGTCACCGAGCCAGTCGGTCACCAGCTGGCCCAGGAACGCGGCTTTGAGCAGGCCGTGGAGGATGACGCCGGGCAGGCCGACGCTCTTCGCGTACTCCTGGTCGTAATGGATCTCGTAGAAGTCGCCCTGCGCGCCCGCGTACTGGACCAGCTGCCGCGTGGTCGGATCTTTGATCAGCTCTGGGATTTCCTGGCCGACGTGGAGCTTCACCGGCGAATCATCGTCCCGCGCAGCCTGGCCACCCGCTCGCCGCGCTGGTTGGTGTAGTCCGTCTCGAAGATGATGAACAGCATGTTGCCGCTCGCGCCCGCCTTGTCGTAGACGTCGACGACTCGGCCCTTCGCGGTTATCTCATCGCCGATCAACACGGGCGCGAGATATTCGAATCGGTTGCCGCCGTTCAGCCAGCCCTTGCCGAAATCCTCCGCGTCGCTGAGATGCAGCGACACCGGCGCGAGAGCGACCAGGAAGGTCGGCGGCGCTTCGCGCGTCCAGCGCGGGTTGGGGTCGCCGATGGCCTCGACGAACCGCCGCACGTGGCCGGCTTCGACGAGCGCAGTCGACTCCGGTCCGTCGACGCCGATGCGCGTCTTCAGGCGGTCGATCGCCTCGGCGGTTGTGATCATCTGCCGCGAGGGAGGCCGAGCACGCGCTCGGCGATGATGTTGCGCTGGATCTCGGACGAGCCGGCGTAGATCGTCTCGGCCTGCGCCCACATCCAGCCGTACTGCCAGCGCCCGTCCTGGACCGAGAAGTCCGATTCCGGCGCGAGGGCGCCGTACATGCCCTCGACTCCAATCGCCGCCTCCTGCATTCGCTTGTCCATCTCGCTCCAGTAGAGCTTGGTCACGCTCGCCTCGGGGCCGGGCGCGTGACCATGCTGCGCGCGCGTGAGGTTGCGCAGGCCGATGAGCCGGAAGACGTGCGCCTCGATCTGGGCCTGCGCGATCTTCTGCCGGGTCGTCGGATCCGACCCCACGCCGCGCTCTCTCGCCAGCGATGCCATCTCGGCCACGACGCGCTCGAACCGCGCCGCCTGCGCGAGACCGCCACGCTCGAAACCAAAGACCGTCATCGCGATCTTCCAGCCGTCGCCCGGCTGGGCGACCAGGTCGCGGTCGTCGACCTCGGCCCCGGAAAGGAATATCTCGCAGAACTCACCGCCCCCGGTCATCTGCTTGATGCGCCGCACCTCGACGCCGGGCTGGTGCATGTCGACCAGAAAAAAACCGATGCCGCGATGCGGCTCGGCCGACGGGTCGGTGCGGGCGAGCAGGAAGCTCTTGTGCGAGTAATGCGCGCCGCTCGACCATGTCTTCTGTCCATCAAGCACCCACTTGCCGTCTCGCTTCTCCGCTTTAGTCCGGAGCCCGGCGAGGTCGCTGCCGGCGTCGGGCTCGCTGAAGCCCTGGCAGAAGATCAGCTCGCCGCTCAGGATTTTTTCGACGTATTGCTCTTTCTGCCACTGCGTGCCGTGGGCGACGAGCGTCGGCGCGAGCAGCGTGACGCCCAGGCGGCCGAGGATGCCGGGCGCGCCGATGGTCGCCATCTCTTCCTGGTAGATCGCCTGCATCACCGGCGTGGCCCCGCGGCCGCCGGCTTCCTGAGGCCAGCCGAGCTTCAGCCAGCCGCCTTCGTAGAGCTTTCGCTGCCAATCGCGCTGGATCTCAGTCTCTTCTTCCTCCCGGTACCCCCCCACGCCACCGTGGCGCCATGCGGCCGGCAGGTTGGACTCGAGCCAGGATCGGACCTCTTGCCGGAAGGATTCCTCCTCGGGCGTGAAGCCGAGATCCACGGTTAGGACGCTAGCAAACTTGGCAAACTGAGGGTGATGGCGTCTGAGGTCCTGTGCGGGCGGTGCGGCGCCCTGCTGACCAACCCGAACGCGCCGTGCCCTCGCTGCGGCTCGCCCGCCTCCGGCGCGTACTACAGGCCGGCAGCGCCGCGACAACGCAAGAATCCGTGGGCCGCCGCGGCGCTGGCGGTGATCCCGGGCTGCGGCCACTTCTATCTCGGCCACAACGTCAAGGGGGTCGGCTTTCTCGTCGGCGTCCTGGGCTTTCAGCTGTTCGACTTCGGCCTGGACGCGAGCGTGATCGGACTATCGCTCGGCGTGCCGCTCGAGCTGGGTCCGGGCGCGCTCTACGTCTTCAGCATCGTCGACGCGTACCGCACCGCCAAATCGATGGAGCGAGGCTTCTAGGAAGCCCTCCGCCTTCTCGTCGCGGTCGCCGCCTTGCGCCGGCGGCCGTTGGCTGGAGCAGCTTTGCGCCCGCTTCGAGTCGTGGTTCCCAGCGCCTTCTTGACGCGGCGCTGGAGCGTTCGGATCCCGCGCTCGACACCTTTGGTGGCCGATGACTTGCCGGCTCGCTCTGTCAGCTTTGCGACCTGCCGCTGCAGCTGGCGGTTCTTCTTGATCAGCTCCGCGACCATCGTGTTGAGCTGACCGACCAGATCACCACCACCCGCGGCACGCTTGGCACGTGTCTTCGTCTTGGAACCTGGCGGACGTCCGCGACGCCGCGGCGCATTGGTTTGTGCTTCCTCTGGTGCCATTTCGTCTCCCCTGAAAATTATTGGGCGCAGCCACATATTAGCCGCGCCCAATGAAAGTCTCTGTAAGGACTACGCAGCAGCGAGCATCTGTTGCCTGGAAAGACTCTTCAAACCTTCGCGTGCGAGCTCATGCGCGGGATTTGCTTTACGGCTCACATAACGAACGACACGCCAACCGCGCCGGCATCGTTCGCGAACTTCATAAACCGCAGTGCGAAAGCTGTCGCTCGACGGCATTCGGCTACGCACGACTGGAGCGCAGTCCGTGCGCACGATGACGCGGTGATATGGCCACCGCGCAGCTGCAAGATCCAGCGCACCCGCGCAGACATGCGCCTCCAGCTGAGCCGACCCACCCGCATGCGAAAAGCCGAACGATTCCGTGTAGACGGCCCGCCCTCTAACAAAAACGGCCAGGCCACATCCGGCCCGGCCATGTCTGTCCAACGCGGCGTCCACGTAGATCACCAGGCACTCCCGCAAACTGCGTACCTCCCGTGTGGCGGCTGTGGCGGTCGCCCGCCTGCGGCGGGTTGCGCCACGCCGAGATTTCGGAAGAGCCTAGCATGATGTTGCGTAGTTGTCCTCCACCAGGCACAACATCTAGCGTCAGTCGGCGGGAGGCAGCTCTGTCCCCATCGCGTGGTAGCCCCCGTCGACGTGGACGAGCTCACCGGTGGTCATGTCCATGAAGTCCGAGAGCAGCACGGCGACCGCCCGGCCGACCGGAGATTTGTCCTGCAGGCTCCAGCCAAGCGGCGCTCGTTTCTCCCACACCTCTTCGAAATCCTTGAAGCCTGGGATGCCGCTGGCCGCGAGAGTGGCGAGCGGTCCTGCGCACACCGCATTGACGCGAATCTTGTAGCGGCCGAGGTCTCTGGCGAGATATCGGGTCACCGATTCAAGCGCTGCTTTGGACACGCCCATCCAGTCATATTTCGGCCACGCGTGGGTCGAATTGTCGAAATCCAGCGTGACCATCGATCCGCCCTTTTCTCGCATCAGCGGCAGGAATGCGCGCGCCATTTCCTTGAAAGAAAATGCGCTCACCTGCAGCGCGATGGCCACGCTTTCCCATGGCGTGTTCAAGAACTGCCCACCCAGGGCGTCCGCGGGCGCAAATGCAACGGAATGGACCATCCCATCGAGCCTGTCCCAACGCTTTGCCGTTGCCTCTGCGGCGTTGGCGATATCCGACGCCTTGGTCACATCCATCTCGAGGATTTCGGGCACGGGATCGAGCTTTTTTGCCGTCATCTGCGTGATGCTCATCATCCGGCCGAAGCTGGTGAGCAGAATCTCCGCGCCTTCCTTCTGCGCTTCCTGCGCGATGCTGTAGCCGATGCTGCGCCGGTCCGACATGCCGGCGATCAAGATGCGCTTGCCCTGGAGAATCATTGCGTCAATAACTCTAAGGTTCCGAGCCGGTCGCCACGGGAGCGTCGCGGCTCGACCAGTCGCTCCAGGATCCCGCGTACAGAAGGGCATTGGGCAGACCCGCAATCTCCATGGCCAGGATGTGGTGCGTCGCGTTCACGCCGGAGCCGCAGTAGAAGACGGCGCCCTCGGCTGCGCCCAGCTCCTCATAGCGGCGCCGGAGCGCGTCCGGTGATTTGAAACGACGGTCCGCGTCGAGGTTCTCAACGAAAGGCGCGCTCAGCGCGCCCGGGATGTGCCCCGCTTTGGGGTCGATCGGCTCTTTCTCTCCTCGATACCTTTCCCCCAGCCGCGCGTCGATCAGCGGAACGCC
>VBGE01000143.1 GCA_005880345.1 Chloroflexota bacterium
ACTTGTCGCCGAGGAAGTAGGCGGCGGCGGCGTGGCCCATCTCGTGCACCGGGATCGCGATGAGGAGCGCGGGCACGAGCGCCAGGGCGCCGACGACGAACGCGACGAAAAGGCTCAAAAGCGGGACTTCACTCGATGGGGATCTTGCTGTCGCGCCTGGTCGTCCGGCGGCGCGCTTTGGCCCGACGCGCACGGGTCGTCTGCGGCGCCGGGGCGACCCGGTTCTCGTAGATGAGCATCAGCGCCGTGATGAGCTCGCGCTGGGCGTTGAGGAGGTGGACCTGCGCGGCGGGCGGCACCATGTCCGTAAGCACGTGGCTGACCCGCGAACCAAGCTCGTTGACCAGCTCGATGACCCGTTCGCCGTCGCGCGTCATCAGTTGCCCTTCTCCGTTTTTCCAGCCGGCCGGGCGAACCGCACCCGCAGCTCTCCGCCTTCGATCGACGCGCCGGCGGTCTCCCGCCGAGCCAGCACGCGCGGCAGCGTGATCTCTCGGCGGTAGTTGCCGACGGTGACGTAGAGGTCGCCGTTGTGCCGGCTCAGGTCGACCGCCGACCGGTCGACGAACGGCACTTTCAGCGACAGCACGTAGTCAGTCCCTTCCTTATCTATGCGTTGGGGGTTGGAGGTCGCGAAATGCTGCGCGGGGTCCTGGTCGCCATAGACGGCCTGCGCCATGCGCGACAGCATCTGCGTTCCCACCACCTCGCTGTCGAACAGCGGCACGTTGAAGATGGGGATACCCGCGAACGACTGCTCCACCTCGAGCTGGTAGCGCTGATGGATGCGCTGCCACTTCTGAAAGAGCTCATCGTGCAGCTCGCCTGGGAGCAGCCTGTTCACGATGACGCCGTCGGTCACGTATCCGAACAGGCTCAGGTAGGTGTACGCGCGCTTGGCCTCCTTGACGACCATCTTCTCGAGGTTCAGGACGATCCTCACGGTGGTGATCGCCGGGTCGGTCAGCACTCGGCGCATCCCGTCGAGGTCCATGAGCAGGTCTTTCAGCGACGCGTACACCTCGTCCGACGGCAGGGGCATGCCCATCATGGGCTGCAGCACCGGCCGCGCCACGCGCATCGCCCGGCGCGACCACGGATAGATCTTGTCCAGCCACCACTTGGCGGCGTCGGGAAACGTGAGCAGCTGCAGCGTCTCGCCGGTAGGCGCGCAGTCGACGATCAAGACGTCGTGCTCGGCGCGCTGCGCGTAGTGCTTGATCCACATGAGCGAGGCCACTTCGTCCATGCCCGGCGGGTTCGCCACCTCGTCCGCGAGCACCTCATCGAAGCCCTGGGTCGAGAACACCTCGACCGCGTACTCGTGAAGCTTGGCCCAGTGCCGCTGCATCTCGTGCAGCGAGGAGACCTCGTGCGCCCACAGGTTGTCGGAGATCTTCGTCGCCTCGGAGCCGAGCTCGATGTCGAACGAGTCGCCCAGCGAGTGGGCGGGGTCGGTGCTCATGACGAGCGTCCGGTAGCCGGCTGCCGCGCAGCGCACGGCTGTCGCCGCGGCCACCGATG
The DNA here is from genome assembly GCA_005880345.1 of Chloroflexota bacterium. Lineage (GTDB taxonomy): Bacteria > Chloroflexota > Dormibacteria > Dormibacterales > Dormibacteraceae > 40CM-4-65-16. Next base: position 1,525 of record VBGE01000143.1, read on the forward strand.
TCTTGCCGACGCCTCCCTTCCCAGTGAACAGCACGACCCGCACGGGCGAAGTCTACGTTCGGTTCGTGTCCCCCTGTGGCGCGGCCGGCCGACCCACCGCCGCGGCTGCCGTCTCGTCGACGTGCTGCTGGACCAGCGACTCCACGTGACGGAGAATCGTCAGCGTCATTTCGGTGTTCCGCTCGGTCAGCTCCGTGTTCTTCTGGATCGCTTTGAGAATCTGCACGTTCTGGCGGTCAGCCTTGTCCGCCTCATAGGCGGCGTGCTCGAGGGTCAGCCGGTCCTTCTGAGCCTGGCGATTTCCCGCCAGCAGCAGCACGGGCCCGGTGTATGCCGCCTGCACGCTGAACAGCAGGTTCAGAAGGATGAAGGGGAACGGGTCCCAGCGCCTGACCAGCCCGATGATGTTGATCGTCACCCACAACGCGACCAGGACCGTCTGGATGATCAGGAAGCGCCACGAGCCAATCCCAGCCGAGGCGGCGTCCGCGATCCGCTCGCCGAGCGTCGCCTCGTCGTGATGGAGGACGTTGACCACGTGCTTGTGGCCGTCGATTCCTGCCTTGTGCCGGTGGAGGCTGTCTTTCAGAGGATGGGCGCCGTCGCCGGCGGGCTCAGCCATGGCGAGCCGAAACTCTATCCCACTATTTGACGAACAGAGGCACCGTTACCGAGCCGATGCCGAGCAGCACCACCATCGCGGCGCCGACCACCAGGAGCCGGATGAGGTCCTTGGTGAAGTAAGGCACGCGGTCGAGCGGGATCGATGGATCGGCGGACTCCACGCTGAAGCGGCCGCCGCGGCCCTTGACGATCTGGTTGCGCGAGCCGAGCGACATCTCGACCGCGCGGACCATGGCCGAGTCGCCTCCTGCGCGCGCCTGCTGGACCGTACGGGTGGTTGCGCCGGCGCCGGCAGCCCCACCGGTCCCGGCGCTCGGGGTCAGCGGGCCCGCGGGGCGCATCGGCTGGCGGTACTTGGCCTTGGCTCGCTTCTTGCCCTTGCGGCTCATCAGAAGAGCAAGTCTAGAGAGGCGTGCGGGCCAGGATCAGGACAGGCAGGCGGTTTGGGGGAGCTGTTGCTACGTCGTGGGGTGCGACTCGGGAAGGGGTCTCCACCTGCCTGTCGTTGGGCCGGGACTCAACGTGTTGAGACGTTGGCTACGATATGTTGTGTCCCAAGCAAAGTTATAACCCTGAATGTAGTTGGTGTCAAGGGTTATGCAGGAATTTCTTGATCAGCGGCCGATCCGGAAGAAGATCACGTCGCCGTCCTTGACCCGGTAGTCGCGCCCTTCGATCCGCAGCTTGCCCGCGGCGCGCAGCGCCTCCATCGAGCCGGCGGCCACCAGCTCGTCCACCGATGTCACCTCCGCCCGGATGAAGTGCTTCTCGAAGTCGGTGTGGATCTTGGACGCGGCGATCGGGGCCGGCGCGTCTTTCTCGCACGGCCACGCCCTCACCTCCGGTTCGCCCGCCGTGAAGTACGTGATCAGGCCGCCGGCCTCCCATACCCCTCGCGCGATGCGGCCGAGGCCCGACTCGTCCACGCCGTAACCCGCGCGCATCTCTGCCTGCTCGGCCGGCTCGAGCTCGGCCAGCTCCGCCTCCAGGCGCGCTGACAGCGCGATCGAAGGGGCGCCCTCGGCGTCGGCGAGACCCTTGACCTTGGCCGCCGGCTCTCCCCCGGCCGGCAGGAGGTCCTCCGCCGCATTGGCCACGTATACGGCGGGTTTGAGCGTGACCGGGAAGATGCCGAGCAGCATCGTGCGCTGGTCGGGCTCGAGCGCCAGCGTACGGAGCTGCTGCCCCGCGTCGAGATGCTGCTTGGCCGCGATCAGGACTTCGGTCTCGGCCTGCGCGTCCTTCTTGCCGGCCCGCGCCTCCTTGGCGACGACCTCGAGCCGCTTCTCGACTGAAGCCAGGTCGGCCAGAACCAGGTCGAGCGCGAACTCTTCAAGGTCCACGACCGGGTTGGGGTCGGGACCGAAGCACCGCGCGACCTTGAGCAGCACGTCGGCCTGGCGCGCGAAAGCGACGCGCTGGGCGCGGCTCCCCGGCGGCGAGTCTTCGACCCTGACCTGGGCCGGCGTCACCTTGGCCGGCTTGACAGCCTCGGCGAGCCGGGCCAGGCGCTCGTCGGGGACGTCGACCATGCCGACGCCGTCCGCGCCGCGGCCCGCGGTCATCGCATTGAAGAGCGTGGTCTTGCCCGCCCCGGCCGGGCCGACGATGGCGACGTTTACCGGCACTTCTTAGAGGTGCGGCTGGAGGGCCAGCCGAGAGATTCGGTGTCGAGGTGGTCCGGATGCTAGGAGCGGCCGAGCATCGGAGCGAGGCCAGGGGTGCCGAGCATCCCCGTGCCGACGATGGACAGCTTGGCGATGCCGCCCGCCGACGACACGCGAGTGGCGCCCACCTCTTTTGCCGCCACCTTGACGATCTTCTCGGCCGCCTTGAGGTCTGACTCGGCGACCGAGAACGTGAGGTCGGTGTGGCCGGAGCGGCCGATGTTCTGCACGATGACGTCGACTGAGATTCCACCGTCCGCGAGCGGCTCGAAGATGGACGCCGCAACGCCGGGCCGGTCGCGCACGCCGATGACGGTGATCTTTGCGACGTTGGTTTCCTGTGCGATCCCGCGCACGCGCTGGCGGTCTTCCATAGGTACGTGAGCGACGATCATCGTACCGACGCTGTTGTTGAAGCTCGAACGGACGTGGATGGGCACCGCGTAGAGCTCGCCGATCTCGACCGCCCGCGGGTGCAGGATTCGTGCACCGACGGCGGCCAGCTCGAGCATCTCGTCGTACTGGATGTGGCTCAGCTTGCGCGCCGACTTCACCACCCTGGGGTCGGCGGTGAAGATGCCGTCGACGTCGGTGTAGATCTCGCACGACTCTGCGCGCAGCGCCGCGGCCAGGGCAGCGCGTCGAGGATGCGGTCGGGCTTGATATCGCGGATTCGCGCGCGCGAATGGTGCTCGCTGGTGCGGACGCCGGCCTGCGCGCCTGAAAGCGAGATCGCAGGGACGCCCATGCCCTGCAGGCTCATCGCGACCAGGGGCGCGGTGATCGTCTCGCCGTTGGCGACCAGCATGTCGAGCTCTCGCGCGGGTGGCTCGGCGTTCACGCTCTGGGCGAGCGCGATGAGACGGTCGGTGGTGTGGCCCATCGCCGACACGACCGCGACGACCTGCTTGCCTTCCTGCACCGTGCTCGCGATCCGCCGGCTGACGCGGCGGATGCGCGCGGCGGAGCCGACCGAGGTACCGCCGTACTTCTGGACGATCACAACGTGCGGAACATGCCCTTGTCGGTGATCTTCGTCACCACGGCGCGACCGCGCAGGGGATGCGATTCTTCCATGGCCTTGGAGATGCGAGCCGCTTGCGATGGCGCGCAGAACGCAAAGATGCTCGGCCCCGCCCCGCACATCGCCGCGCCGTATGCGCCGGCCGCCTCGGCGACGCGCATGACCTCCTCCGCCCATGGATACAGGTGGAGGCGGTGCGGCTGGTGCAGGCGGTCGCGCAGCGCCTCACCGAGAAGCCCTGGACGCTTGGACATGATCGCCCGGACGAGCAGCGCAGTCCGGGCCGCGTTGAACGTCGCGTCGGCGAGAGAGACCGAGTCGGGCAGGACCGAGCGCGCCTTCTCGGTCGGCAGCGGTTGATGGGCGACGAACAATGCGAGGCCCCAGCCGGGGTTGGGCAGCTTCTCGTCGACCTTTTGGGAGACGATGCGGATGCCGCCCGCCGCCGACGCGGCGACGTTGTCGAAGTGGCCCTCATCGCCTCCCGCGTCGATGACGTGGCTCTTCACGTCCCACGGGCTGCTCAGCGCTGAGGCGGCGAGCCGAGCGGCGGCGCTGCTGCCCAGACCGACACCCATCGGGATCTCACTGCGGACGCGGCCCCTCATGTTCAGGCGCGTGAAGGGGTTTTCGTGCGCGTACAGGTAGTCGGCGCCCTCGCCCTCGTAGTCCCACGCCGGGCGGTCCGCCTCGGTGGCCTCGACCTCGAGCCACATGTCGATGGCCATGGCCATGCAGTCGAAGCCCGGTCCGATGTTGGCGACGGAGGCTGGGACTTTGATCCTCATGGGAGTGGCGGTCTCGGATAGTCCGGACGAACCGAGGTTGTGCAGCTCGGAAAGTTCGGATAGTCCGGACTATCCGGGGTTTTCATAGCTTCAAGACCTTAGCGAGTGTGCGTGCATCTCCGTCCAGCTCAATGGGCGGTTCGACGTTTTTCAGCGCCGCGTCAGGGTCTTTCAGCCCCGAGCCCGTCAGGACCACGACCGTCACAGCGTTCGTGTCGACCTTGCCGTCGCGCACCAGGCGGAAGAGAAGGGCCAGCGGCGCCGCCGAGGCAGGCTCGGCGAACAGGCCCTCGCTGTTGGCCAGCCGGATCTGGGCGGACAGGATCTCGGTGTCGGTGACGGCGGCGATCATCCCGCCCGACTCGTCGCGCGCCGAGGTGGCGCCTTCCCAGGACGCCGGGTTGCCGATGCGGATGGCCGAGGCCACGGTCCGCGGATTCGACACCGGCGCTCCATTGACGATCGGAGCTGCGCCGTCGGCCTGGGCGCCGACCATGCGCGGCAGCCGCGTGGCGCGGCCGGCGGCCTGGTACTCGCGGAAGCCTTTCCAGTAGGCGGTGATGTTGCCGGCGTTGCCGACTGGCAGGAAGAGGTAGTCAGGCGCGTCGCCCAGCTCGTCGACGACCTCGAACGCTGCCGTCTTTTGCCCCTCGATGCGGTGCGGGTTGACCGAGTTCATCAGCGCGACGGGGTAGTGGCTGGTGAGGTCGCGCACGGTCTCAAGCGCGTGGTCGAAGTTGCCTTTGAGCGCCACCACCTTGGCCCCGTACATCAGTGACTGCGACAGCTTGTTTAGAGCGATCTCGCCGGATGGCACGACGACGATCGCGCGCATACCGGTGCGTGCGGCGTAAGCGGCCATCGAGGCTGACGTGTTGCCGGTCGAGGCGCACATAAGTAGAGATGCTTGAGACCGAGCGCTCGCGCGATGTTGCGGCTCGCCACCAGCGGTGTCGAGCCCTCGTTGAGGTCGACCTCCGGCGTGTCAGCGCCGACGGGCAGGTGGTCGCGATAGCGCGCGATGACACCCATCAGCTGCCGCCCTATTAAAAGACGCGAAGGAAGGACGAGACCGTGCGCACGGCCTCGAGCCCGGCCATGCGCTCGCGGGCCTTCTGCAGGCTGGCATCGAGCGAAGGGTGGGTCAGCACCACGAGCTCGGCCGTCTGGTCATGCGACCACGCGTCCTTCTGTATGAAGCTCGAGATGCTGACGCCCTCCTCGGCGAACACCTGGCCGATCGCGGCCAGGACGCCCGCCTTGTCGTCGACGCGGATCCGGTAATACGCACGCGTCTTGACCTCGCCGATGGGGATGACGCCGATGCGATCGTCGAAGCTGAACGACGGACGGCTCTGCACGCCGCGGCGGATGGAGCGGGCGAGATCGATCAGATCGCCCACGACTGCGGATGCCGTCGGCCTGCCCCCCGCGCCCTGGCCGACGAGCAGGACCTGACCGACCAGGTCGCCCTCGACAAAGACGGCGTTCTCTGCGCCCTCGACGCGAGCCAGCGGGTGGTCGAGCGAGATCATGGCCGGGTGGACGCGCGCCTCCACGCGCCCGGGGTGGCGCTGCGTGTGGGCGATGAGCTTGATCGCATAGCCGAGCTCGCGCGCGTAGCGAAAGTCGACCGGCTCGATCCCGTTGATGCCTTCGCGATAGATCTCGGCCGGCCGCACCTTGATCTCGTATGCGATCGAGGCGAGGATGGCGAGCTTGTAGGTCGCGTCGAAACCTTCGACGTCATCCGTCGGGTCGGCCTCCGCGTAGCCGGCGTCCTGCGCCTCGCGCACGGCGTCGTGCATGGAGATGCCCGCCGACGACATGCGGCATGAGCGGGATGCCACCGCCCACCGCGGCCTCGAAATAGACGTCGACATTCCGCTCGGCGGCCTGGTCGAGAAGCTCCGGGCCATGTTTGGCCATCACAACCTTGTTGGCGGTGATGACGTGCTTGCCGGCTCTGATCGCCTGCTCGATGTAGGACCGGATCGGCTCGTCGCCGCCGGCCACCTCGATGAGCACCTCGATCGCCGGGTCATCGAGGAGATCAGAGGGCTTCGACGTGAGCAGGTCGGACGAGATCTCGATCGACCGCCGCTTGGCGGGATCGCGCACCAGCACGCGCTTGAGGCAGAGCTCGACGCCGGCGCGGCGCGATAGCTGGGGCCCCCATGACAGCATCCGCTCGGCCACCTGCGACCCGACCGTGCCGAGGCCGATGAGGCCGACATTGAGGGGACGGGAATTCATGGGCCGTTATTCTCCCTTTCGTGGCGCTGATCTTGCGCGAGAGTGACGTCCAGGACCTGATCGAGATGGACGAGGTGATCGCAGCGGTCGAGTCCGCGATGCGAGAGCTCGGCGAAGGCGAGGCGCATAACGAGCCTCGGCGGCGGGCGTTCGCGCCAGGCGGCCTGTTGAACGTGATGTTCGCCTCCTTCCCGGGCGGCAAGTGCACCGGCCTGAAGGCCTACACCGTCTCCAACGGCCGCGTCCGGTTCCTGGTCTCGATGTTCCGGCTCGACGGGTCGCTGGAGGCTTTGATCGAGTCGGACTTCATGGGGGCGTACCGGACGGGCGCCGCCACGGCGGTCGCCGCTCGGGCGCTGGGCGCACCTGCCTCGGCGACGGTCGCGCTGATCGGCACCGGCTGGCAGGCCTCCACGCAGGCCCTCGCCCTCTCGCGAGTCCTCGAGATCAAGGAGCTGCGCGTCTACAGCCGGAGCGAGGAGAAGCGAGCGCTGTTCGCCGCCGAGCAGCAGGAGCAGCTGGGGGTGAAGACGGTCGACTCGGCGAGCGCCGAAGCCGCTGTCCGCGGCGCGGACGTCGTGGTCACGGTCACGACCAGCCACGAGCCGGTGCTCGACGCGTCCTGGCTGGAGCCGTCCGCCTTTGTCGCGGCCGTGGGCTCGAACTATCGCAACCGCGTCGAGGTGCCGCCCGAGCTCGTCGAGCGCGCCCAGACAGTGGTGGTCGACCAGCTGGGCGCGGCTCAGCTCGAGTGCGGCGACCTCATCCATGCCGCCGAGGCCGGCCGTTTCGACTGGGGCCAGGCGGTGGAGCTCGGCGCGGTGGTCGCCGGCCGGTGGGAGCGCCCGGACAAGCCCGGCATCACGCTGTTCGAGTCGCACGGCCTGGCCATCTGGGACCTGGCCGCGGCCACGACCGTGGTCGCGGCGGCGCACAAGCGCGGGGGCTACGAGGAGATCGAGTTCCTCAACTAGCGTGGTTCCTAGTGAACGTGGCTCTGGATGGGTTCCAGGCCGAGGCCCCCGATCTGGAACCACGAGCCGACCAGGAACGCGCCGAACAGGATGACGACGAGTGCTGCGCTGGCAGTCGTGTAGACCACCCACGGCGAAGGCCCGGTGGCGGCAAGACGGACCATGAGCTCCGACCAGTCCGGGCCACGCCGCGGTTTCCAGGTTTCAATCTCTGCCCGGATCATCCGGCTGACGTCTGATTCGGAGGGCGTGTTCAGCCCGCCTGCGGTGGTTTCATCTTCCACGTAAGGCACCTTCACTTCTCGAACGCTCGGTCTTGCCGGTCTGATCGCTCCCCATTGTTTTTCTCATGATCGCCACGGCCTTGGCGATCCTGGACGCCACCGTGCCGGCGGGCACGCCGAGCACGTCCGCGATCTCCTCGCGCGTCAGTCCCTCGTAGTAGTGGAGCACGATGGCCGCCCTGAGCTTGGGGCTGAGCTCGGCCATCGCCTTCTCGACCAC
>VBGE01000410.1:0-1067 GCA_005880345.1 Chloroflexota bacterium
TCGGTCGAGTGATGGGCGCGCGAGGCCTGGGGCTGTACCGCCATGTCATCCTCCCGGCGGCGCTGCCTTCCTTCGTCGGCGGACTGAAGCAAGGATGGGCATTCGCCTGGAGAAGCCTCATGGCCGGCGAGATCATCGGCATCGTCGGGCATCAGATCTCGCTCGGCCAGCAGATCCAGTTCGCGCGCGACTTCGCGGACGCCGAGCAGCTGCTCGCGATCATCGTCGTCATCTTTGTCATCGGCGTCGCGGTCGACGGGCTTTTTGGAGCCCTCGACCGCGAGATTCGCTGGCGGTGGGGTCTTGGAGGGGACGCATGAGCAAGGGTTTCGTCGTCTGGTTCACCGGACTCTCCGGCGCGGGGAAGTCCACCATCGCGACCGCGCTGCAGGCCGAGCTCACGCGCCGTGGCCGCCACTCGGAGCTGCTCGACGGCGACGAGGTCCGGACGCACCTGTCCAAAGGACTCGGCTTCTCCAAAGAGGACCGCGACACCAACATCCGCCGCATCGGCTACGTGGCGCGGCTGGTGGCGCGCAGCGGCGGCGTCGCGATCACGGCCGCGATCTCGCCGTACCGCGAAGTGCGTGACGAGGTGCGAGCTCAGACGCCGAACTTCGTCGAGGTTTTCGTCCGGGCGCCGCTCGACACGCTGGTTGAGCGCGACGTCAAGGGCCTGTATCGCAAGGCGATCGCGGGCGAGATCGCGAACTTCACGGGCGTCAGCGATCCATACGAGGAACCGCTGCGACCCGAAGTCGTCTGCGACACGTCGACGGAGACCATCGCCGAGTCGGTCGCGAAGGTGGTTGCCACGCTCGAGCGGAACGGCCATCTCGAACGCGTGGTGGCAGAGCGGCTGCCGTCGGAAGAAGAGCTCGTCGCGCTGCGGGCCGAGGCGCGGCGCCTGCCCCGGCTGCAGGTCGGCCAGCGCGAGCTCGCCGACGTTTTCATGCTTGCGGCCGGGGCGCTGTCGCCGATCGATGCGTTCATGGGCCGCGACGATTACGCCGCGGTCATCGCGAATGGACGGCTCTCCGGCGGCACGCCCTTCACGATCCCGATCG
>VBGE01000410.1:1148-2514 GCA_005880345.1 Chloroflexota bacterium
GGGCCGATGGGCGGTGGGCGGCGGCGTCTTCTCCCTGGCCAGGCCCGCGTCGGGCTTCCCCGAATATGACCTGACGCCGGCGCAGGTGCGCGAAGTAAAGGCGCAGCGCGGCTGGCGGACGATGGTCGGCTTCCAGACCCGCAACCCCGTCCATCGCGCCCACGAGTACCTGCAGAAGGTCGCGCTCGAGAGCATCGATGGATTGCTGCTGCACCCGCTGGTCGGCGAGACCAAGAGCGACGACATCCCGGCCGACGTCCGCATGCGCTGCTACGAGGAATTGCTCGCGGGCTACTACCCGGCGGACCGCGCGCTCCTCGCCACCAACCCCGCATGGATGCGGTACGCCGGGCCCAAGGAGGCCGTCTTCCACGCCATCGTGCGGCGCAATTACGGCTGCACGCATTTCATCGTGGGCCGCGACCACGCGGGCGTGGGCAACTACTACGACACTTACGCGGCGCACCGGATATTCGATGGGTACGCACCGGGCGAGCTCGGGATCGAGATCCTGCGCTTCGAGCACACCTTCTACTGCTCGGCCTGCGGCGGAATGGCTTCGTCGCGCACGTGCCCCCACTCCAGAGACCTGCATCGAACGCTCAGCGGGACCGCTGTCAGGGAGCTGCTTGCGGAAGGGCGCGACCTGCCGCCCGAATTCACGCGGCCCGAGGTCGCGCGCGTGCTGCTCGATGCGGCGAAGCAGGAGGCGACGGCGTGAGGTACTACCCGGTCTTCCTCGACCTCGCCGATCAGCAGTGCATCGTCATCGGCGACGGTAAGTTTGCCGATGAGAAGGAGGCGGCGCTGCGCGAGGCGGGTGCGCACGTGCGCGTCATCCGGAACCGCGACTACCGGCGGGGCGACCTCGCCGGCGCGCGCCTCGTGGTTGACGCCAGCGAGGATGCCGCCATCAACCGGCAGACGTGGGCAGAGGCCGAGCACGCGGGCATCCTCATCAACGTCGTCGACCGGCCGGAGCAGTGCCGCTTCATCGCGCCGGCCATCGTGCGGCGCGACCCCCTTCTCATCGCTATCTCGACCTCGGGTGAGAGCCCCTTTCTCGCGTCGGCGCTGCGCGCGCGCCTCGAAAGGTGGCTCGGCAAGGAGTGGGGGCCTTTCACGGCACTGGTCGGCCGGATTCGCCGCGAGCTGCGCGAGCACGGGGTGCCCATCGCGGACCAGACGAGAATCTACAAGCGCCTGCTGGCATCCGATGTGTTGCGCCTGCTGCGCGCCGGCGATGTGCAAGCGGCCCAACACCTGGCCGCCGCCACCTCGAGGCCCGACCGGCATGAGCTGGGTCGGGTCGCCCTTGTGGGGGCGGGACCCGGCGACCCAGAGCTACTCACCGTCCGCGCGCGCG
>VBGE01000411.1 GCA_005880345.1 Chloroflexota bacterium
CGTCACGTTGCCGGCGATGACCGCCTCGTAGGTCCGGCTCGGCGACACGCCGCTCTCGCGGTAGAGCTCGGCCAGGATCGAGTTCATCGTGCCGACGACCGCCTGCTGCAGCTCGCGGATCGAATCCGGCCCGTTCATGCCGTGGCTGATGCGCGAGATGACGTCGGCGCCGAAAGGCGCCTGGCCGTTGAGCGTCGACAGCACCGACGCGGCCATGCCGGTGCGCAGGTTCATCAGCGTGCCGACGAGAGTGGTGGTGCCGACGTCGAATGCAACGCCGTAGCACTCATCGGTCGTGTCGCCGGGTTCCACCGCGACCAGCTGCTCGCCCGCCAGCACGGCCGTGACGCGAAATCCTGCCTCGCGGAACACCTGCGGCAGCGTGCGCAGGACCGCCACGCCGGCGGCCATGTCGTGGCCTTCCTCGGTCAGGGCGTCGCGCAGCCGTGCGACGTCGCTGCGCTGGTCGTGCATCGACGGCTCAGCGAGCTCGAAGTACACCTTGCGGACGTTGGGGTCGAGGATGACCAGCCGGCCCAGGCCCATGGTCGCGGCTTTGGGCACGCGCAGCAGCTGCGGCACCTCGCAGGTCATGTCCTCGTAGATATGCGCCTGGCAGGAGAGTCGCCAGCCTTCCGCGATCTCCTGCGGCCGGAGCTGCCGGTGATCGGCAGTTTCGGGATCGGCCAAACCATGAATGACGCGCACCTTGCACTTGCCGCACGTCCCGCGACCACCGCACGTCGAATCGATCGGCAGGCCTATCCAGTGCGCCGCGCTGAACACCGTGGTGCCCGCCGGCACACGCGTGGTGCGGTCGAAGGGGAGATAGGTGACCTCGAGCTTGCGCGCGATCACGATGTCGTCCTGGCCAGGTCCGCCCGATAGCTTGCGATCCACCGCATCGCGTACTCGTCGTGGCCCAACAGCAGGTCGCCCGCCAGGACGGCGCGCCGCACCATCGCCTCCAGCGGGTTGGTGATGGCGCAGGTCAGACCCGCGTGCATCGCCAGCGGCAGAAAGGCAGCGTTGACGGTGGGACGGTCCGGCAGTCCGAATGACACGTTCGATGCGCCGCACGTCATGTTGTTGCCCAGCTCATCGCGGATGAGCCGCATGGTCTCCAGCGTGATGACGCCGCACGTCGGATCTGCGGCGACCGTCATCGCGATCGGGTCGATGATGATGTCGCGCTGTCTTGACCAGGGGCAGGATTCGCTCCAGGCGATCCTCCTCGGCGGTGACCGAGTTCACCAGCGCCTTGCCTTCATAGGCGGACAGTCCCGCTTCGAGCGCCTCGATGATCGAGGAGTCGATGCAGATGGGCAGGTCGGTGACCTCCATCACGGCCTTGATCGCCGCCACGAGCAGCGCCGGCTCGTCGATGGCTGGGATGCCCGCGTTGACGTCGAGCATGTGCGCGCCCGCCGCGGCCTGCGCCTGAGCGTCGGAGCGCACGCGGTCCATCACGCCGTCTTTCATCTCGGCCGCGAGGACCTTGCGCCCGGTCGGGTTGATCCGCTCGCCGATGATGACGAATGGGCTGTCGCCGGAGATCACGACCTCGCGACCCCGCGAGGCAAGACGCGTTTCCAAAAACCTAACCCTTGCGGAGCGTCTCGTCGATTTTCATGACGGCCTGCTCCAGAGCCTGCGCGCCCGCCGAGCTCTCACTCCGATCGCCGACGAGCTGCTTCGCCATCCGCGTCGCCATGGATGCGTCGGGCGCGTAGCTGTCGGCCCCGACGTGCTTTGCGTATTCCTGGGTCACCGGCGCGCCGCCGACCGCGATGTGGACCTTGTCCCGCAGCCCGGCCTTGGTGAGCGCCTCGATGTTGGCCTTGAACATAGGCATCGTCGTG
>VBGE01000144.1 GCA_005880345.1 Chloroflexota bacterium
GCGATCGGTTGGCGGAAGCGGCGGCCGATCCGGGAATGCTCGCCACCGACGCCGCCGAGGACCTGGTGCGGTCAGGCACGCCCTTCCGCAAGGCGCACGAGACAGTCGGCCGGCAGGTCAGGGACGGCTCGTTCCAGCCCCACGGCAACGCCCGCCAGTCGGTCGTGTCTCGGGACCTGCTTGGCGGCCCGAACCCCGGCCGCGTCGCCGCGCGGGCGAGAGCGGTGCGTCGGGAGGCGGCCGGACTGCGCCGCTGGACTGAATCGCACCCGCCGCGCCTCCCCAGTTAGTAAAGTTCGGGCGCCCGTGCTCCTCGCCATCGATGTCGGCAACACCAACGTCACGCTCGCCCTGTTCGACGGCGAGCATCTGGCTGCCGACTGGCGCGTCACGTCGCGCCGCGAGTGGACGGCGGACGAGGTGGCGGTGGAGCTCCGGCAGCTGTTCAGCCTGCGCGGCTTCGAGCTCGGGGTGGTGAGCGGGGTGGTCATCTCGAGCGTGGTCCCCACGATCAACCCAGCCCTGGTCGAAGCGTCGCGGCGCTACCTCGGCCACGAGCCGGTGATGGTCGGCCCAGGCGTCAAGACCAGCGTCCGCATCCGCTACGACAACCCGAAGGACGTGGGGGCGGACCGCATCGCCAACGCGCTCGCCGCGTACTCGAAGTACGGCGGCCCGGTGGTGGTGATCGACTTCGGCACGGCAGTGACCTATGACGCCATCAATGCCGAGGGTGACTACCTCGGCGGGGCGATCTCGCCGGGCATCGAGATCTCACTCGACGCCCTGGTCTCCCAGACGGCGATGCTGCGCCGGGTGGAGGCGGTCGCGCCCGACTCGGTGATCGGCCGCAACACGGTGGCCTCCATCCAGTCCGGCCTGGTGTGGGGGTTCGTCGCCCAGGTCGAAGGCATGGTCAAACGGATGGTCGACGAGCTGGGCGGCAAGGCTCGGGTCGTGGCGACGGGCGGCCAGGCCGCGCTCGTGGCCGGGCTTACCTCCGCCATAGAAACCACCGACCCGCTCTTGACCCTGGAGGGTTTACGCCTTATCTACGCGCAAAACTCCGACGGGGGTGCTAGATAGGACGCTCCGATGAAGACAGCCCCTGGGTTTCACCTGTACGTGCTGGCCGGGGACGAGCCCGCGGGCCTGGCTGCGACCGGCCTGGAGGCCGAGCCGCTGACCGACCCGCAGCAGATCGAGCAGCCGGCGCTGGTCCTCCTGCGGCCGGGGCAAAAAGCGCCGGAAGAGCTCAGGGCGGCGGCGATCGAGGTGCCGCCCGACGCGTCGACCGCGGCGCTGCGCGAGCTCATCCGCGTGGCCATGGAAAACATCGTCCTCAAACAGCAGGTGGCGCAGCTCGAGGCCGAGACCCATCGCCGGCACCGCCAGTTCCGCGAGCTGAACCGCATCGGCATCGCGCTATCGGCGGAGCGGGACATCGACAGGCTCCAGTCGTTCATCCTCACGACCATGCGTCAGCTGACGCACGCGGATGGCGCCAGCCTGTGGTTGAAGATGGACGAGGACGGCGCCGCCAAGCTGTTTCTCGCGTCGAGCCAGAACCACTCCATCGACAAGGACACGTACCAGGCCTTCAAGGTGCCGGTCGACGAGAGGACGGTCGTCGGCTACACCGTCTCGATGGGGAAGAGCCAGATCTATGAGGATGCGTACAACCCTCCCCAAGGCAAGCCCTTGGGCGGCAGGAGCTTCGACGCACAGTACGGCTATCGCACCAAGTCGATGCTCACGGTGCCCATGCGCAACTACAAGAGCGAGGTCGTCGGCGCGGTGCAGCTCGTCAACGCCAAGCGGCACTTCGAGACGCGCCTGACCGTCGACAACGTCGCCGATGAGGTCATCAGCTTTCAGCCCGACGACCTGGAGATGATCGAGTCGATCGCCAGCCAGGCCGCAGTCGCGCTGGACAACAAGAACCTGCTCGAGTCGATCCAGACGCTGTTCGACGGTTTCGTGCAGGCCAGCGTCACCGCGATCGAGCAGAGAGACCCGAGCACCGCCGGTCACTCGGGTCGCGTCGAGGCCCTGACCACGACCCTGGCGAGGACGGTCAACGAGATCGGCACGGGTAAGTTCCTCGACGTCCATTTCAGCGACGACCAGCTGAAGGAGCTGCGCTACGCGTGCCTGCTCCACGACTTCGGCAAGGTCGGTGTGCGCGAGCACATCCTGGTCAAGGCCAAAAAGCTCGTGCCCGGCCAGCTCGAGGTGATCGAAGCGCGGTTCGCGTTCATCGAGCGGTCGGTGCAGGTCAAGTACGCGACCGAGAAGCTCGAGGCCATGCGGGCCGAGCGCAACGGATCGACGCTGCATGAGATCGACCGCCGGCTCGACGAAGAGCTGGCGCAGCTGGACGTATGGATGCAGGGCATCGTCGCCGCGAACGAACCGACCGTGATGCCGGAGGACAAGGCCTCGATGCTCGAGTTCCTCTCCCAGCAGACCTACACCGACATCAGCGGCAAGGCGCATCCCATGCTGGAGCCGCAGGAGTTTCGCTTCCTGAGCATCCGCAAGGGCACGCTCGACCCGCAGGAGCGGCTCGAGATGGAATCGCACGTCACGCACAGCTTCCATTTCCTCACCAAGATCCCCTGGACGCCGGTGATGAAGGGCATCCCCGAGATCGCGTATGGCCACCACGAGAAGCTGGACGGTTCCGGCTATCCGCGCCGGCTGGCCGGCGAACAGATTCCGCTCCAGGCCCGGATGATGACGATCTCCGACATCTTCGACGCGCTGACCGCGCAGGACCGTCCGTACAAGAAGGCGGTGTCGAGCCAGACCGCGCTCGACATCCTGCACGAAGAGGCCAACCAGGGCAAGCTCGACAAGGATCTGCTCGACGTCTTCGTGACCAGGAAGATCTACGAACCCGCGGCTTCACGATGAGGGTCAAGTTCTGGGGCACGCGCGGCACGCGGCCCACGCCCGGACGCAAGACCCTGCGCTACGGGGGCAACACGACGTGCATCGAGGTGCGCGATCGAGACAACAACCTGTTGATCATCGATTCGGGGTCGGGCATCGCCGAGCTGGGCAACGCCTTCAGCCCGACGGAGCCGCTCCAGGCGCATCTGCTCATCACGCACACGCACCTCGACCACATCCAGGGCTTTCCGTTCTTCCTGCCGGCCTTCGTGCCGGGGACGACGCTCACGATCGTCGGTCCGGCCGGTTCCGCCAAGTCGCTGCAGGCGGCGTTCGCCGACCAGACCGACCCCGCGTACTTCCCGGTCCGGTTGAGCCACATGCCGGCGGAGATGGAGTTCATCGAGCGCAACCCGGGCGAGACCTTTGAGGTCGGCGGCTTGAGCATCACGCCGCACCTGCTGATGCATCCGATCCCGACGTTCGGCTATCGCATCGACGAGGGCTCGTCGCGGTTCACGTTCGCCACGGACAACGAGATCGCGCTTTTCGCCAACGGTTCCAATGGAACGCTGAAAGACCTCGCCAACTGGTGCCGCGACTCGGACCTGCTCGTGCATGACGCGCAGTACAGCGCCGATGAGTACAAGACGCACGCCGGTTTCGGCCACTCGACGTACGAGGAGGCCCTGACGCTGGCGGAGCAGGCGGGTGTGAAGGAGCTGGCGTTCTTCCACCACGATCCAATGCATTCGGACACGGACGTGGACGGCCTGATCGAGCAAGCGCTTGGCAACCATCGAGCCGCGGGGGGCACCGAGGTGAACTCGTTCCCCGCCGCGGAAGAGCAGGAGCTCGCTCTGTAGCCACTAATCTTTTCCGGTCGTGGGCGACGAATTCCTGCACGATCGGCTCGAGAAAGTCGCACGGCTGCGCGCCGCCGGCATAGATCCATACGCCCGCGGTTTTCGTCCGACGCACTCGGCCGAGGCGGCCAAGGCTCTGCTAGGGGAGGCCGAGCGCTCGGAGCCTGTCTCACTGGCGGGTCGCTTGATGGTGAAGCGCGTGCAGGGCGGATTGGTGTTCGCCGACCTGCAGGATGGGTCGGGGCGGATCCAGCTGATGGCGACGCGCAGCATCCTGGGCGATGAGGAGTTCGAGCGGTTCGCGGACCTCGACCTGGGCGACATCGTCGGCGTGACCGGGCCGATCTTTCGGACCAAGCGCGGCGAGATCACGCTCGAGGTCCACTCGTTCCGGCTGCTG
>VBGE01000145.1 GCA_005880345.1 Chloroflexota bacterium
TCTGCACCGCCTCCAGCAGCAGCTCGATCTCTTCCGGCGTGAAGTTCAGCGTCTTGTAGACGATCTCCTTCACCTTGCCCTGTCGCTCGACCGTGTCCTTGATGACGTCGTCGGTGTCCACGACCTGCGGCCGCGTGGGCCGAAACAACTCTTCCGATCCGACCAGTGACACGCGCTTGAAATTCGGCATTTCCCCTAGTCCTGAACCCGGTGATTCTGCAGCACGGCGGCGGCGAGAGCCCGATATCCCTTCGCCCCGTCGGATTCCTTGGCGTACTTCAATATCGATTGTCCCGCGAGAGGAGTTTCCGCGAAGCGTATGGAGTCGGTGATCGCGAAGTCGTAGACCTTGCTGCCGTACTTCTCCTTCACCGCGGCGAGGACCTCCTGCGAGTGAAGGGCACGATGCTTGTACAGGGTGGGCAAGATGCCGATGAGCTCGAGGCGAGGATTCAGCCTGCGCTTCACGCGCTCCATCGTGATCAGAAGCTCCTGCATGCCTTTCAGCGCCAGGAACTCCGCCTGAAGCGGAACCAGCACCTCATCGGCGGCGACCAGCGCGTTGATGACGATCAGGTCGAGCGAAGGCGGACAGTCGATGATGATGAAGTCGTATCGCTTCTGAGCGGCCTCGAGCTTGTCACGGAGGATGCTCTCACGGCCGATCTCGTTGATCAGCTGGTTCTCGGCGCCCGCCAGCTCGATGTCGGCCGGGATGTAGTGCACCCCCATCTGGGGCGCCTCCTGAACCACGTCCATCACTGTCGTCTCGGGGTCGACGAGCAGGTGGTAGATGGTCTTCTCCAGCTCGCCGGGCGGCTTCATGTAGAGCGTGAGATGACCCTGCGCGTCGAGGTCGATCAGCAGCACGCGCTGGCCGATCTCGGCGAGGGCAGCGCCCAGATTGACGGCGGTGGTCGTCTTGCCTACACCGCCCTTCTGCATCGCGACGGCGATCGTTCGGGCCAAAAGTCGATGCGAGTCTAACTGAAGCGAGGCGTAATGACCGCCCGCCCCTCAAGGCAGGAGGAGTTCAGGGGCCCGTCATCTAGAATTGCGCCCGCCTGTGGTCATCGACATTCTGGTCGTCCTGGTACTGGTGATCGCGCTCATCATCGGCTACCAGCGCGGCGTCATCCAGCCTCTGATGGCCGAGATCTTCTTCTTCGGCACCCTGCTAGTGGTTTTTCGCTTCCACGACCAGTACGCCTCGCTGCTGGCGAAGTTCCACATCAGCACCGTGCTCAGTGTTTTCGTCGCTCTGATCCTTGCCGTGGTCCTGGGCGCTGTGGGTGGCGCGATCGGCGGCGCGTTCCATCGCCTGGAGTCGATTCGCGGCGTGGACGGCCTCCTGGGCGTAGTCGTCCACCTGGGCGTGTCGCTCATCGTGATCTACCTCGCGGTCTCCGCCCTCGTGACTCTCGACAACGCCTTTGAACCTGCGCTGCGCAGCGCCAGCCTGACCCTGGCCCAGGTCAACCAGCTCGAGAGCCAGATCCTTTCCAATCCGATCACTGCGGCCATGGTGTCGAAGTCAGATCTCGCAGCGCTCAAGGCCAACGCCGCGAAGAGCAATGCGGCGCACCTGGACTCCGTGAACGGCATCCACCAGCTCCAGCAGATCTACACCGACTTCCTGCAGCCGCAGCTCCACGGCTCGAGGACGGTGCCGTTCATCCTCGGCTTCGGCCACCACCTGCCGCTCATCGGCCACGTCGGGCCGAATGACCTGAAGCCGCTGACGACCACGCCCACCCCGGGAACCTGTCCCTCTCCGTCGCCGAAGCCGACCGCTTCGCCCAAGACAAGCCCTTCGCCTGTGGTCTGCCCGACGCCTTCGCCGACGAAGTAACGTAGTCCCGTGTTGGACCTGGGGCTGACTCCAGACCAGGAGCAGCTCGTTGCCACCGTCCGCGACTTCTGCGCCAAGGAGTTCGCGCCGCGGATTGCGGCCGACGATCGCGCCGGCAAGCACGACCCTGAGATCTTCGCCAAGCTCGCCTCGCTCGGCTTGCCTGGCGTGTGCTTCCCGCAGCGGTACGGCGGCTACGGCCTGGACTACCTCTCGCTCGGCCTCGTGTGCGAGGAGCTCGAGTACGTGGACACCGTCTACAGGACGGTGCTCTCGGTCCACGTCGGGCTCGTGGGCATGGGGCTTTACACCTGGGCCACCGAGGAGCAGAAGCAGCGCTGGCTGCAGCCGATGGCCTCAGGCAAGAAGCTCGCGTGCTACGGGCTCACCGAGCCGAACGCCGGCTCCGACGTGGCCTCGATGCAGGCGACCGCGCGCCGGGCCGGCAGCGGCTACGTGCTCAACGGCCAGAAGATCTGGGTCTCGGACGCCAACACCGCCGACTATTTGCTTGTCTTCGCCAAGACCGATCCCAAAGCCGGCGGTCGCGGAGTGTCGGCTTTCATGCTCGACCGCGAGGCATGCGGCAAGGCGCTGCGCACCGAGCCCATCGAAGACCGCCTCGGCATCCGCGCCGGCGACGTCGGCTCGATCTTCATGACCGACCTCGAGGTGCCCGAAGCGGACCGCATCGGGGACGAGGGCGATGGCTTCAAGATCGCGATGAGCTGCCTCGACAACGGCCGCTACACGGTGGCAGCGGGCGCCACCGGCACGGTGCGCGCATGCGTGGATGCATCGGTCAAGTACGCGCGCGAGCGCAAGACGTTCGGCCAGGAGATCGGCCGCTACCAGCTGGTGCAGCAGATGATCGCGCGCATGTCGCGCGACTACGAGATCTGCCGGCTGCTCTACTTCAAGGTCGCGTGGATGAAGAACACCGGCGCGCGGCACACGAAGCAGGTTTCGATGGCCAAGCAATACGCGACCGACGCGGCGTTCAACGCCGCCAACGACGCCATCGAGGTGCACGGCGCGTATGGCTACTCGGCCGAATATCCGGTCGAGCGATTCCTGCGCAACGCGCGAGCGCCGATCATCTATGAGGGCACGCGTGAGGTGCACACCGTCCTGCAGGGTGAGTACGCGCTCGGCTATCGCGAAGACCGTCCGGTCAAGAAGTCGCTCCCGCCCTACCTTCCCGATTGAACTTCGCGGCCGTAGTCGCGCCGCGGCGCCGGCTCAACTACCTCGACTTCGTCGTCCTGTCCCTCTACTGGATCGCGATCGGCTACCTGTGGAACAGCCTCACCGCTCTGCTCCTGCCCGACCTGATCATCCAGCTCGTCGGCCGCGCACACGAAGGCCTGGCGGCGAGCTTCCTGAAGTCTCTTGGCACTCTCGTCGCGATCGTGTGGCAGCCGATCGTCGGCGGCATCTCCGATCGCACCGTCACGCGCTGGGGCAGGCGGCGGCCGTTCATCGCCGTCGGGACCTTGGGCGACGTGCTGTTTCTCATCGGGATCGCGCTCGCGGGCAACTACTGGTGGCTCGTCGTTTTCTATTTCCTGCTCCAGCTGGCCTCGAACACCGCGCAGGCGCCCTACCAGGGCCTGCTGCCGGACGTGGTGCCCGAGACGCAGCGCGGCGAGGCATCCGGTTTCTATGGCGTCGCGAACCTGGTCGGCATCGCCAGCGGCACGGTCGGCGCCGGCCTGCTGCTCGCTCACTTCGGCCGCGGGCTGGCGATCACGTCCATAGCGGTCGTGCTGGTGACCACGATGCTCGCGACGATCCTGTTCGTCCCCGACCACGCGGCCCCGGTGGAAAGCCAGTTTCGCAGCGCGCGGGAGCTCTTGACCAAGACGTTCGGGATTCCGTTTCGCAACCGCGACTTCCGGTGGCTGATGATCTCTCGCCTGCTCATCTTCATGGGCTTCGGCGGCCTGCAGAATTTCGCCTTCTTCTACTTCGACAACGTCTTCTTCCACAACGATCGCAAGGCCACGGCCATCGCAGCATCGACGCTGCTCGGCATCGCAATCGGGGTCGCCGCGCTGGTCACGTGGCCGGCGTCTCGTCTCTCCAACCGCACGGGCCGCAAGCCACTGATCTTCGCCGCCGGGCTGCTGGGCGCGGTGGGGTCACTCGTGCTCGTGTTCAGTCATTACCAGTGGGTGCCGGCGGGAATGCTGTCGCCGCTGGCCCGCGGCCTCAGCGTGCCGGACCTGGCCGCCCAGGCGACCCTGACCGGTCTTTTGATAGGGCTGGGACTGGGCGTTTTCTTCAGCGTGGATTGGGCGTTCATCCAGGACATCATTCCGCCGCACGAAGGCGGCCTCTACATGGGCTTCTCGAACATCGCCACCGCGGGGGCCGGCATCATCGCCGTCTTCATCGGCGGGCCCCTGCTCGATGCTTTCAACGCCGGGCCGCGCCTGCTCGGCCTGCCCGGCGGTTTTCCGGTCGTCTTCGGCGTCTTCGTGCTCTGGTTCGTGGCCGGGTCGCTTAGCATCCTGAAGGTGCCGGAAAGAAGGGTGTCAGCTTGAACCTCGATGGCCTGCGCCCGTGGGCCGGCCTGGCGGGCAATGTCGTGCAGGACGACGCGGACATCGTCATCGCCGGGATTCCGTACGACGGCTCGGCCGTGTATCGAAAGGGCGC
>VBGE01000146.1 GCA_005880345.1 Chloroflexota bacterium
CAGCTTCCGCAGAGCTGATGCGAGGGCCAGCGGGTCGCCCGAAACCTCGGCTCCGGTGCGGTCCGCCTGGTACTCCCGGGAGCGCGAAACCGCGAGCTGGATCAGGAGTGCGGCGATCGGCGCGAGGATCACCATGACGAGGCCGGCGATCGCGCCGCCTGCCCCCTGCTCGCGGTCGTCGCGGCCGCCGTAGCCGCCGAACATCAAGCCCCACTGGGCCACGTTCGCAATCAGCGTGATCGTGCCCGCGAGGACCGCCACCACCGAGCTGATCAGGATGTCGCGGTTCTTCACATGGCCGAACTCGTGGGCCAGGACCCCATACACCTCCTCCTCGTCGAGGATCTGGAGCAGGCCCTCGTTGACACTGATCGCGGCATGCGAGGGGTTGCGCCCGGTCGCAAAAGCGTTCGGTGACGGATCGGGGCTCACGTAGACGCGAGGGCGGGGTACGCCGTACTGGGCGGCCAGCCTGTCCGCGAGTCGGTACAGCATCGGGGCTTCGGCGGGCGAAACTTCGCGAGCTCGGGCGGATGCAAGGGCGATCCGGTCGCTGAACCAGTAGGCGACGCCGTTCATGACCAGGGCGATGCCGAAAAAGAGAACCGTGCCGGAGTCTCCAAGCCAGAGGCGCCCGATGAGGACGAGCAGAACGGTCAGCGCGACGATCAGAAACGCAGTCTTCAGCTGGTTCACGTGGTTTTTCCTTCCCCTATTCGGGAAGGTTCAATCAACAGGCGTAGTCGTTGTCGATCGAGGTGACGTACTGAACCAGCCAGACCGGCGCGCCAGTGAAACCCTGGGCGCTGCACGCCGCTCTGGCCCGCTTCAAGCTGCGCTGGCCGGTGGCGACCCAGTTGGCGTCGACCTGGAGCTGGAATCCGCCCGTGATGGCTGACCACTGAAAGGACGTCGAGTAGACGCCGATCGGCCTGCCCTGGGGCCGCAGCGTGTCCACGATGCCCTGGATCGTGTACCGGTTCAGGCTCAGGTCGGAGCTCGACCAGCTGTTGGACGTCTCGACGTCGAGCCACCACGCGACCGGGGACGTCGCCGATTGGCTCGTCGCGTACGCGATGTCGCGCTGGGCTTCGCTGCACCCGACTCCCCATGCTGCCTGCTGGTCGAGCGTGCCCGCGATCGATTGCGATCCCGTCGCACAGTCCTGCGTCGTGTGCCGGCCGTCGATCGCTGTGTATGTCGGGTCGTATCCGGTGTTGATGTAGAGCGAGGCGCTGCCCGTACGTGCAGCGGCCGCGTATTCCGTCGCGAGGCAGCTGTTGTAGTAGGTGAAGGGGTAGCCCGCGTTGACCCCGGCGATGCCGAAATGGGCAGCGGGCGCGGCCACGCCGCATTGAGGAGATGAGAAGTCGTAGCCCGTGGCGCCCGCAGGGTACGGATCGAGGGCGGCCGCGGCCGTGGTGTTGAGCAGCAGCAGCGCACCGATCCCTGTCGCCGACGCAAGGAGCGCCTTCCTGAACACACTATTCAATATGCGCGCGGTTCGACAATCGTCAAGGAACCGCTGTCAATTGCTGTAAATAGGGCGAGGAGACCGGCTTTGGCACCGGTCTCCTCGCGTTTTCTATCTCTTCAGGCACGCTCCCGATGTCTGATTGGCGGCCCGGAGCATGTTCACTGTGTTGTCGTCGGCATACGCGATGTGGGCGCAGCCTTTCTGGTCGAGGTCTTCCATGATGAAGTCGAGCAGGTTGCGATTCGAGCTCGGCGCCAAACAGAAGATGCCGAGGTTGCAGATATCGCCGACGTGCATCGGCGTCGTGGTGATTTGCGTCACCGTCCAGGTCGCCGAGGCCGGACTCGACGTCAGGTTGACGGACTGCCCGGCGTACAGGTTCCACTGGCACGCGGGCGGATAAGTCGGTGGGTTGCCTGGGGCCTGCGGGCCGGCGCACCCGCCGGCATCCGCTTTGCCGAACGGATCCGTGGGCAGTATCTCAGTCGTGCGCAGGTACGCCACGTCCACCCTACCGGGGGCTGCGGCGGCGATGGCAGGGAACCAGTGGGTGCCGGTTTCCGCAGTGCTGTTCACGCGGTACGCGCGGGCGGCGCTGCCCGGGATGATGCCGCCTCCGCCGTCCCATGTCTTGCCTCCGTCGCTGGACCACACGACGTACATGTCGTATTCGCACGAGGTGTCTGACTGGACTGTGCCGGCGGTCGATTCCGCAGAGCACGTCGCCGGGTTGGAGTTGAGATTGTTCGCGAAACCGTAATAGGGGTTGCCCTGGTTGTCCAGGGTGAATGAAGCGAACGGAGTCGACGCGTCGTGGCCGAAGCCCGCGTCGAAGGCCTGCTGCGGCGTCCACGTCACGCCGTTGTCATCCGAGTAAGAAACCCACAGCGTGTGGAACGACTGCAGCATGCTGATGTTGCAGCCGGTGGCGTTCTGGGCCAGGTCGGCGGCGATCCAGGCGACGATGATGCGCCCCGCGTGCGGGCTGCCCGGAGGCGCTATGCCAACGCCGGCCGGGACCGTGTTGCAGAACGTGTAGCCCTGCGCGACGAGCGTCCCGGTGACGGCGCCCGGCGTGACCGCGGGGCTGGCCAGGACCTCTTGTGGCGCGCCGAACGTCGCTCCGCCGTCGTGGGAGATGTTCACCCAGATCTGGCTCGGTCCGTAGAAATCGTGGTACATCAGCACGACCTCAGCCTGCGACGTCTTGGTGGCGGGCGGAAGGATCGAGGCCGCGACCCAATCGCGGTCGACGCCGAAGGGACTGCAGCTCGTACCGCAGACAGTTGCCTGCCGCGCGATCGACTGGCCACGCGTCCAGCTCTGACCGTGATCGACCGACTTCCAGACGTCCGCTTGCAATGGCAGTGTTTCCGCGCTGCCGTTCAAGTTGCACAGATACACGGCCCCGGACTGATCGGTGGCCAGGCAGTCGTCGCCGCTGCTCGGGTCGGCGGTCGTGACCTGGTGCCAGGTCGCGCCGGCGTTGGTCGACGTATACGTGACGGTGCCCCCCTGCGGCGTGGTGTCGTAGAGCTGGCCCGCCGTGTCGGAGACGATGGACGGCTCGCCTCCATACGCGCCGACGTTGGCGATGGTGTAGCCCGGCGGTTGCGCGGCCAGGGCGCCGGGCGAGAGACCGAAGGAGGCTGCCGCAATGGCACCCATGCCGGCAGCAGCCAACAGGACACGACGACATCTATTCATTTATCCGCACCCCCGGAAGAGTCGCGGGCTTTGCCCGCGCAGCCTCACTCAACGTAACAGGAGCGAAAGTGCGGGGCAAGCTGCCCCGCACCGTCACGCCGCTCGAGCTTCGGCCTGCACCTCGACGACCGCCTCGGGCCGCTTGCGGCGGACCGCAATGAAAGCCGCCACAAAGCCGGCAAGCGCGATGCACCCGGCGAGCTGGAATCCCGCGGTGAAGCCGCTCGTGAGCGCGTGCGCGAGCGCTGTGTGTGTTGGAGGGATGCCCGCAAGTTGGCCTCTGGTCACGCTCGCCGCGATGGTGCCCATCAGGGCGATGCCGATCGAGCCGCCGAGCTGGCGCCCGACGTTGAGCACCGCGGAGGCGATCCCAGACTCCCTGGACGTAACGCCGGAGATCGTGACCACGCTCGCCGAGACGAATACCTGGCCGATGCCGGCAGCGAGCACCACCAGAGGACCGAGGACTGACACCGGGTACATGGCGTGGTCGGTGATCGCGGCAAGCCAGAACAGGCCGATGGCGGCCATCAGCGATCCGACTGTCATCGGGACGCGAGGGCCGGTGCGCGCGATGAGGCGGGATGTGATGCCCGCGCCGGCGACGATGCCCAGAGCCGTGGGCAAGAACGCGAACCCTGCCTGAAGCGGGCTCATCCCCAGGACGTTCTGCAGGAACAACGTCAGCAAGAAGAGCGTGCCGGAGAGCGCGGCTCCGTTGGCGAGGGACAGGGCGTATGCACCCGTGCGGTTGCGGTTGGAGAAGAGGGAGAGCGGAAGCAGCGGCTCGTGGCTCAACGCCTCGATGAGCACGAATGCGGCCACCAGGGCCGCTCCCGCGGACAGCGTCACGACTGTGGTCGCGTCATTCCAACCGTGCACCGCGGCGCGGGAGAGACCGTAGACGAGCAGCACGGCGCCCGCCGACACGGCCGCGGCGCCGGGCAGGTCGAGACGGCCGCGCCGACCAGGGCTTGTGTTCAGCACGCGAGGAGCCACGAAGGCCAGCACGAGGCCGACGGGCACGTTGACGAACAGGATCCAGCGCCAAGAGAAATAGGTGGTGATCACCCCTCCCAGCAGCAGGCCGAGAGCACCGCCGCCGGCCGAGATCGCCGAATAGACCCCAAGTGCGCGGTTACGCGCCGGCCCTTCCGCGAACGTGCCGGCCAACAGGGCGAGCGCGGTGGGGGCGACGATCGCCGCCCCCACGCCCTGCGCGGTCCGCGCGACGATGAGCGCCGTCGACGTTGCGGCGAGCCCGCCCGCCAGCGAGCCCGCGGCAAAGACAAGGGTGCCGGCCACGAACATCCGCAGCCGGCCGTAGAGGTCACCCATCCGGCCGCCCAGCAAGAGCAGTCCGCCGAACGCGATCGCGTATGCGTTGACCACCCACTCCAGGTCGGCG
>VBGE01000147.1 GCA_005880345.1 Chloroflexota bacterium
GCGGCAGCGTGTTCTCGAAGATGCAGTCGTCGGTCATCAACGCCATGACGGCGTCGACGTCGTGCCGGCCGAAGGCCTCGTTGAAAGCCTCGACCGTCTCCTGCGTGCTCAGGCCTGGCCGACCATGCGCGAGATGACCTCGCCCAGGTTGGGACCGCCCTTGCCAAATGGCACGGAGTGCACGCGATGCGCGAAGACCATCTCGGCGACCTCGCCCACATGGTTGACGTCGACCTCGTCCGCGCTGTCGTACGCCGCCTTGGCCTGAGCCGCCCGCGCACAAACGAGGTCCGAGCGGTGCCCGTCGACCTCGAGCGCGATCGAGATTTGCGCGATCAGGCGCAGGATCTGGCGAGGCAGGCTCACTTCCGGGAACGTACCGATCGCCTCGGCGATCCTGGATTTCACGGCCTGCTCGGATTCGGCGTGCTCCTGGGAGAACTTGTTGGGGTCCTCCTCCCAGTGGCCGCGCTTCTCGACGATGGCGACCCGCTGGTCCAGGTCGCGGATCCCCTCGACGTCCACGCAGAGCCCAAAGCGGTCCAGCAGCTGAGGCCGCAGCTCGCCTTCTTCGGGGTTCATGGTGCCGACCAGGATGAAGCGGGACGGGTGTGAGACCGACACACCCTCGCGCTCCACGGTGTTGATGCCCATCGCGGCAGCATCGAGGAGCACGTCGACGATGTGGTCGTCGAGCAGGTTGACCTCGTCGACGTACAGGATGTTCCGGTTCGCCTCGGCGAGGACCCCCGGCTCGAAGCGGCGTGACCCTTCCTTCAATGCCGCCTCCAGGTCGATCGTCCCGACCACGCGGTCCTCCGACGCGTTGATCGGCAGCTCGACCACGCGCATGCGCCGCGTCGACACGGGGAGCGCACCCGATGCCGCGCGCTCGCGGCAGTCGAGACACCAGTCCTCGGGGTCCTCGGGGTGGCATCCGAAGTGGCAACCCTCGACGACCTCCTGGTCGGGCAGCAGCCTCGCCAGGGCGCGGACGGCGGTCGACTTGCCGGTGCCTTTCTCGCCCCGGATGAGCACGCCGCCGATCGTCGGGTTGATGGCGTTCAGGACCAGCGCCAGCTTCATCTGGTCCTGCCCCACGATGGCGGTGAACGGGTACGAGTAGCGGTCGATCGCCATGCCGAGGACGATATTACCGACGCGCTACTGGCAGGTCAGCGTCGCTACGTCGATGTTGAAGGTCCACGAGTAATACAGCCTCGCCAGACGGTAGCCGCTCGACTCCTCGGCCCGGGTCGCATGGTTGTGCTTGAGGTCGTCGCAGATCGCGCCTTCGGCCTGGCCCTGGGTCGGATTGAGCCCGAGGCCGAGGACGCTGGCGCTGATGGCGGCGTAATACTTCCAGGCCCGCACGTTCAGGTCGCCGTTGCTGCACGTCAGCGGCGAAGCGTTGCCGTCGGCCGCGACGACAATCGGTTTGGAGCACAGGCTGGCGACCGGGAGGTCCTGCGCCGGCGGCAGCACCTGCGTCGCGACCGGCGTCTCGTCGCCCGTGCTTGCCGGCGACGGTGACGGGCCTGGCGAGGTGGCGGAGGTCGGCGAAGGGCTGGTCGACGCGTTTTCGACGGAGCCGCATGCGCCGCCTGTCAGGAGCAGCAAGGCGCTAGCGGCCCCGACCCAGCTCCCTCTCCACAGCCGTCGCGATCTCGTCCCGGGACAGGTCATAGAGCCCGTAATAATGCGCCCCCATGCGGTCGGCCAGGTCGGCGCAAGCATTGATGGCGTAGGTCTGGTACATCGGCGCCACGCGCGCCAGGTGCTGCACGGACGGCAGGTGGCTGTAGTCCCGGGCGGAGTCGATCACGAGCGCGTCGATGTCCTCGGCGTCGATCATCGCGGCCACCTTCTGCGCCTCGACCAGCGGCTCCTCCTTGAACATCGAGATGTTGCCGCGCCCGTCGCTGATCAGGACAAGCAGCGGCCGGATGGTCGGGTCGCGCAGCAGCTCGGTCTTGACCACCTTGTAGCCCGCCATCAACCCGTGCGTCAGGGGAGTTGTCCCGCCGACCGACAGGCGCTCGAGGCGGCGTCGCGCCAGCGAGACGCTGGACGTCGGACGCAGGACGACCTCGGCGGTGCGGTTCTTGAAGATGACGACGGCGACCCGATCTCGACGCACATACGCGTCCTGCAGCAGAGACAGGATCGCCCCCTTGGTCGCGGCCATGCGCTGCTCGGCATCCATCGACGCCGACGCGTCGACCACGAAGACGATCAGGTTGCCGACCTTGCGCTCGCGCACCTTCTGCCGCAGGTCCCGCCGCTCGAGCATCAGTCGCTCGCCGTGGCGCCTTCCTCTTTCCTTCTGCAGTGGCGCGGCCGCGCGGACCGTGGCGTCGATAGCGAGGTCGCTCACCTTTTCTTTGGGTTCGGCGCGGACGTATCGACCTCGGCGATCCGGCGTCTGGCTCGCCGCGCGCTTGCCGCCCTGCTTGCGGACGCGGCGCTGGCGCGGCAGGTCGATGCGCCGCAGGTTGAAGGTCTGCAGCGCGTCGGGCGAGGACTCCTGTCCGCTCGAACCCCCGGTCGTCACGCCGGTGTCGGCACCCGCTGTCTGCTGGCCGGTCTCCGATGAGCTGGCAGCCTGGTCGGCGTTGGCCTCCGACGCAGCATTGCTGTCCGACGGCTGGGCATCGCCCGCCTCGGATTCCGCCGGCTGCGAGCCTTCCCGCTCCTCCCCATGCTCGGGAGACGTCGAGTCTTCCTCATCTCGACGCACCGGTTGTCGCGCGCGGTGGGCGAGCGCGAGAGTCGCGGCGTCGTAGATGTCCTCGCGGTTGGGCGAGGCATGGCGGCGGTACGCGGCGAGAGCCCGTGCGGCGTGGTCGATGACGACGTCGGCGCGGTGCCCCAGCACCTCCGCCTCGACGCAGATCGACGAGATGAGCCGGGCATGGGCGGCGCTGACGCGCACGTCCTTCACTCGCGCGATCGCCTCGGCCAGCGCGCGCGCCAGGTTCTGGTCCGCGGCGGCGAACTCGTTCATGAAGTCGTGCTCCCCGCGCTTGAACGCGGCGTCGCGCTCGGCGATCAGCACGCGCTGGTCGGGATCCCGGATGCCCTCCACGTCCACGCACAGCCCGAAACGGTCGAGCAGCTGCGGCCGCAGCTCCCCTTCCTCCGGGTTCATCGTGCCGACCAGGATGAAATGCGACGGGTGGCTGAACGACACGCCCTCCCGCTCGATGGTGTTGACGCCCATCGCCGCGGCATCGAGGAGGACGTCGACCAGGTGGTCGTCGAGGAGGTTCACCTCGTCGACGTACAGGATGTTGCGATTCGCCTCGGCCAGCACCCCTGGCTCGAAGCGCCGCGTGCCGGTGCGCAGGGCGGCCTCGATGTCGATCGTGCCGACCACGCGGTCCTCAGAGGCGTTGATCGGCAGCTCGACGACGCGCATCCGCCGCTTGTTTTGCGGCAGTGTGCCCGCCTCACGCACTCGGGTGCGGCAGTCGGCGCACAACGCATCGCGGTCGTTGGGGTCGCAGCCGAAGTGGCAGCCCTCGACCACATCGTGCTCGGGCAGCAGCCTGGCCAGCCCTCGGACAGCCGTGGACTTGCCGGTGCCCTTCTCGCCGCGAATGAGCACGCCCCCGATGGTCGGCACGATCGCATTCAGGATCAGGGCCAGCTTCATCGAGTCCTGGCCCACGATCGCGGTGAACGGGAAGGAGTGCCGGTCTAGGGTGAGCACTGACCCGAGTTTAGGCCTGGGTCGGGACCAGCTCCTTCACCATGTCGCGCTCCTGGAGCAGCTCCTCCGTCGTCTTCTTGATCCGCTCCCAGGCGTCGTTATCGTGCTTGAGGTCCGGGACGACCTCCCAGTGCTCGCCGTCCGACCGGACGGGAAAGCCGAACTGCAGGCCATCGGGCACGTTGTATTCCCCGTGGCTCGGCACCGCCAGCGAGTGCCAGTCGCCCCATGGCGTCGGGGTGCGGATGCTGACGACCGAGTCGACCACGGCGTTGGCGGCCGACGCTGCCGAAGATGCGCCGCGCGCCTCGATCACCGCGGCGCCGCGCTTCTGGACGATCTCGATGAACTTGCCTTTCAGCCAGCCGTGGTCGTCGATGACCTCGAACACGGGCAAGCCGGCGATGCGGGCGTTGTGCGCGTCCGGGTACTGAGTCGTGGAATGGTTGCCCCAGATCGCCACGTTCGAGATGGCCGCCACGGGGGCCTTGGCCTTCTTGGCCAGCTGCGAGCGAGCGCGATTCTCGTCCAGGCGCGTCATGGCAAACCAGCGGTCGTCCGGGATCTCTGG
>VBGE01000148.1:0-5118 GCA_005880345.1 Chloroflexota bacterium
GTCGATGCGCCGAGCACGAACGTCTCGCCGACGCGGGTCTCGTAAACCATCTCTTCGTCCAGCTCGCCGACGCGCCGCCCGTCCTCCAGCAGGTTCACGCTGTAGAGGCCGCGGTCGGGAATCGTTCCCGGGTTGGTCACCGCCAGGCGCTGCGCGCCCGCGCGGCCGCGCACCTTGCCCGCCACCCGGTCCCACACCAGGCGCGGCCGCAGCTCGACGAACTGGTCGGACGGATAGCGGCCGCTCAGCATGTCGAGCACCGCCTCGAACGCGCGTGGCCCGAGATCGGAGTAGGGATACGCGCGCCGCACCACCCGCCCGAGCTTCTCGACGTCCCATTCGTCGAGCGCGCACATCGCGACGATCTGCTGCGCGAGCACGTCGAGGGGCTTGCGCGGGACAACGGTCGACTCGATGCGGCCCTCGAGCATTCCCTCGACCACCGCGGCCGATTCGAGCAGATCGCCGCGGAACTTCGGGATGACGACTCCGCGCGAGATCTCGCCCACCGAATGTCCGGCGCGGCCGACGCGCTGGATGCCGGCGGCCACGCTGGGCGGCGCCTCGATCTGCAGCACGAGGTCGACCGCGCCCATGTCGATGCCGA
This sequence comes from Chloroflexota bacterium, assembly GCA_005880345.1. GTDB lineage: Bacteria > Chloroflexota > Dormibacteria > Dormibacterales > Dormibacteraceae > 40CM-4-65-16. The sequence continues at coordinate 608 of VBGE01000148.1, forward strand.
GCTCGAGAGTCGAGGTCGCGACGAGACCGCGCACGCGTCCCGCCTTCAGCTCGTCCTCGATGATCAACCGCTGCTCGCGCGCGATCGAGCCATGGTGCGCGCGCACAAGGTCCTCCTCGGCCAGCTCGTTGACACGGGCAGCGATCCGCTCCGCGAGCCGGCGTGAGTTGACGAAGACGATGGTCGAGCGATGCTCACGGATGAGCGCCAGCAGGCGCGGATAGATGGCCGGCCAGATGCTGTTCCCGCCCTTGGCGCCATCCTCGTCCTCGGCGGTCAAGCGCGTCATGTCCTCGACCGGGACCTCGACTCGGACCTCCATCGTTTTCAGGCGCCCGGCGTCGACCACCGACACCTCGCGGTCCGAGCCGCCGAGGAAGCGGCCGACCTCCTCGAGTGGTCGCTGCGTCGCCGACAGGCCGATGCGCTGCGGCTCGACCCTGGTCAGCTGGCACAGGCGCTCGAGGCTCAACGCGAGGTGGCTGCCCCGCTTGGTCGACGCGACCGAATGGATCTCGTCGACGATCAACCAGCGGACCGAGGTCAGCATCTTGCGCGCGGCGCTGGTGAGGATGAGAAACAGCGACTCGGGCGTGGTGATCAGGATGTCGGGCGGGTGGCGTTCCATCGAGCGGCGCACATCGGTCGGCGTGTCCCCGGTGCGGATGGCGACCTGGATGTCCGGCGCCTTCAACCCCTGCGCCTCCATCTGGTGCCGGATGCCGACGAGCGGTGAGCGGAGGTTGCGGTCGACGTCGTGGGCGAGGGCTTTGAGCGGCGACACATAAAGGACGCGACAGCGGTCCGCCTCGACCGGCATTGGCTCAGAGGTCAGGCGATCGATGCACCAGAGGAAGGCGGCCAGCGTCTTTCCGCTCCCGGTGGGTGCGGCCATGAGCACATGGCGGCCGGCGGCCACGTCGCGCCAGCCCCGCTCCTGGACGGCCGTCGGCTCGGCGAAGGTGGCGCTGAACCAGTCGCGCACGGGGGGAGAGAAGAGATCGAGAACCTGGGCCACCACAGACACGTTAGAGAGTTCCGGCGCCGCAAACAAGTGTTCTTTACGGCTGCATTTTCTGAGTCCGGCGTCAGAACGTGGGCGACGGCCACGAAGGGATCAGCTGCGTCAAGCCCGCCGACAGCCATGTCAGCCGGTTGGTCAACAGAAGCACGCCCATCACGAGCAGCACCCCCGCCGATGCCAGGTCGATGGCGCGCCGGTGGCCGTTGACGAATCGAAGCAACGGCCGCGTGCTCTCCAGCGCGAACGCGAGAGCGATGAACGGCAGGCCCAGCCCGAGACAGTAGGCGAGCATCAGGCTCAGTCCTTGCGGCGTCGTGCCGACAATGACTGCCGAGCTCAACACCGCGCCTAGCGTGACGCCGATGCATGGCGTCCACCCGCTCGCGAAACCCATGCCGAGCAAGAACCCACCCGCCACCCCGCCACCGGACGGCGCGGTCTTCATGACTCGGAACTCGCCTGACAAGAACGGAATCCGGATCAAACCCGCGACATGGAACGCGAACGCGATGACGACCACACCCGCTACCACGGGGACATAAGCGCGGATAGGGTCGACAGCCAACGAGAACACGTAAAAGAAGAGGATGAAGACGAGCGAAAGGCCGGCCACGAAGCCGACGCCGGCCACCGCGATCGAGCTTCGCTGCTGCTGCACCGCAGCTCCTCCGTCGCTTTGAGCCACACCTCCCCAGGAACGGGCAGGCCCGCTGGCGCCCAGGTACGCGAGGTAGGCCGGGACCAGCGGCAGCACGCACGGCGAGACGAAGGAAGCCAGTCCCGCAAGGAAGGCGATCGCCGGGTTGAGCCCGCTCACCACACCGGTGTAACGGGTCTGGCCACCTCGTCGATGGCTGCGATCACCTGCGGCCACACGCGCCTGGGCACGTCGTGGCCCATCCCGGCAATCTCCAGCAATCGAGCGCCTGGGATCGCAGCGGCGACCTTGCGGCCGTTGTCGACCGGGACCAGCGGATCTGCGTCGCCGTGGACGACGAGGGCCGGCACGTCCAGCGAGCGCAGTCGCGCCAGGCGGCTCGGCGCGGCCAGGATCGCGCGCAGCTGCCGGGCGAATCCGGCGGGGTGATAGGCCCGGTCGATGGCCCGCGTCGCTTTCGCTCGCTCGTACGCGTCATCGAACGGGTCGGCCGGTCCCAGCAGCTCGCGCTTCGAGCGCAGCGCCAGCTCGATCCGCTCCTCGCGGGTCGGTGGCGGCGGCACCACCAGCAGCGCCTGCGCTTCAGGCGTCGGGGGCACCTGGTCCTCGCCGTTGGGCCCGGAGATCATCGAGGTGAGGCTCAGCACTCGCTCGCGGTGGTCGAGGGCGACGAGCTGGGCGATGAAGCCGCCCATCGACGCCCCGACGACATGTGCGGCACGCACGTCGAGCGCATCGAGCAACCCGGCCACGTCGGCCGCCATGTCATCCAGCGTGTAATCGACGTTCGTCCACGCCGACAGGCCTGCGTCGCGGTTGTCGAAACGGATCACGCGGTAGCCGCGAGCGGCCAGGAGCTCACAGAACTTCTCGTCCCAGCTGACCAGCTGTGTGCCCAGGCCGCCGATCAGCAGCAGCGACGCCGCGCCGGGATCGCCGAACCTCTCGTATTCGAGCTCGATCCCGTTCGCATTGGCACGCGGCATCGCGTCCATGCTACTAATCCGCCGTGAACCGCCCGCTGCCCAATCGCTCCGACCTCGACCGACGGTTCACCTGGGACGGCGCGAGCGTCTTTGAAACCGAAGCCGCCTGGGAGCAGGCCGTCGAGAGCATCCTGGTCCACCTGCCCGACCTGGAGGAGTTCAAAGGCCACCTGGGCGATTCGCCCGATGCCCTGGCCGACTGGTTCGACGCGAACGAGAGGGCGCACCGGCTGATGGGCAAGGTGATGGTCTACAGCACGATGGACTACTCCGTCGACGTGGCCAACCAGGCCGCGGCCGCGCGTGCTGACCGAGCACGTTCGACCGCCGCGCAGCTCGGCGCCGCGGCGTCGTTTGCCGTGCCTGAGATGCTGTCGATCGGCCTGCCGAAGCTGAGGGAGTGGGTCGAGGCAACACCTCGGCTCGGCCACCTCGGCCACTACTTCGATCGCCTGGAGAAGCTGCAGAAGCGCATTCGCAGCGCCGAGGTCGAGCAGCTGCTGACCCAGGTGTCCGACCCTCTGGCCACCGCACTCTCCGCGCACAGCGTGCTGGCCAATACGGACCTGAAGTTTCCCCCTGCGGTCGGTTCGGACGGCGAGCTGCACGAAGTCGCCCAGGGCACCATCGCGACGCTTCTGACGAGCCCCGACCGATCCCTCCGCAAGAGCGCCTTCGAGAACTACGCCGACCAGCACCTGGCCATGCAGCACGCGATGGCCGCGAGCCTGGCCGGCGGAATCAAGCGAGACGTGTTTTTCGCGCGCGCGCGCGGGTACGCGTCATCACTGGAGGCGGCGCTCGAGCCCAGCCACATCCCCACTGAGGTTTTTCACAATGTGGTGCGCACGTTCCGCGACAACGTCGGAACGTGGCACCGCTACTGGCGGATCCGCCGCCACGCGCTCGGTCTCGAGGTGCTCAAGCCCTACGACACGCGCGCCCAGATGGGGGCGACGACGCTCACGGTTCCATACGAGCAGGCGGTCGGCTGGGTCGCCGAAGGCGTGGCTCCGCTCGGCGAGGAATACGTCGAGGTCCTGCGACGTGGCGCGACCGAAGAGCGCTGGGTCGACATCTACCCCAACAAAGGCAAGCGCATGGGCGCGTTCTCGACCGGCTCCATGGACACCCGGCCGTTCATCTTCATGAGCTACAACGACGACATCTACGCGATGAGCACGCTTGCGCACGAGCTTGGCCATTCGATGCACTCGCACTACACCAGGGGCACGCAGCCGTACGTGTACTCGAACTACGGGCTGTTCCAGGCCGAGGTCGCCTCGAACATGCACCAGGCGCTGACACGACGCCACCTGCTGGCGACCAAAACGGACCCCGCCTTTCAGATCGCCGTGATCGAAGAGGCGATGTCGAACTTCTACCGCTACTTCTTCATCATGCCGTCGCTCGCGCGCCTCGAGCTCGAAATCCACGAGCGCGTCGAGCGAGGCGGGGCACTGACCGCCGGCTACCTGAACGGCGCGATGGCGGACTTGATGATGGAGGTGTATGGGTCAGAGGTCGACGTGACCGATCGCGACCGCGAGCGCATCGGCTCGACCTGGGCGCAGTTTCACACGCACCTGTACAGCAACTTCTACGTGTATCAGTACGCGACCGGCATCGCGGCGGCCGATCATCTCGTCGGACGCGTGGCCGATGGGGACAAGGAAGCGGTCGGGTCCTACCTCGCGTTCTTGAAGAGCGGCGGCTCGATGTATCCGCTCGACGGTCTGCGCATGGCCGGAGTCGACATGACATCGCCCGAGCCGGTCGAGTCCGCATTCGAGACGCTCGCCTCGATGGTCGACCGCCTGGAAAAGCTCGTTACAGAACGATC
>VBGE01000148.1:5134-10172 GCA_005880345.1 Chloroflexota bacterium
CCGCGGCCAGACTGCAGCTCCGCCACCTGCGCTCCTCGCTGGCGCCCGATGTCCAGCGCAGCCTCGACGAGCGCCTCCCCCACGCCCCTCCCGCGCGCGCCTGCGTCGACGACGACCTCGTCCAGCCGCGCCTTGATCCAGAACGGGGTCGTGTAGACGATCACGGTGGTCGTGCCCACGATCTCGTCTCCATCCCGAGCGACCAGCAGTGTCACCGCCGGGTCGGCGATCAGTCGCTGCAGTCGTTCCATGTCGGGCAGCTCGAGGCCGGCGTTGAGCTGCGGCAGCAGCCGCGCCAGCGCGGCGTGAATCTCGGCGGTCGCCGCCGCGACCCTCTCGACATGCACGTTCAGGTCGAAGGAGGAGACGGAGGCGGCTCTGGAATGGGCTTCCACTCTCGCCCGTCCCACCACCAACGCCCGTCGGGCGACAGGACCGATGGCCGAGACGCGAGGGAGCGGGAGCTGTGATTCACGGTCAAGAGGACCACGGCCACGACGACCGCAGCCGCCACGACGAACAGCAAAAGGATCACCAGATAGGCGAAATGAAGGCCGATCACGTCCCAATCGTTACAGAAATCGGAGCAGGGCGGCCGTAGCTGCGGCGGCGGCGACCACGAGCAGAAACGGCGCTCGCAGCATCACGGCGATGACAGCCACGACGAGCGCCGCTGCCCTCACGTCGACGACCAGGTGCTGGCCCGTGGAGAAGGTTTGCGTGCCGACCAGCGCCGCCAGCAGGGCGATCGGGATGAGAGGCACCGTGCGCTGAAGCCTGGGATTGCCGAGCCATGCCTGCGGCAGGGACAGGCCCGCCAGCTTCAACGCATAGCAGGCAGCCGAGGCCACCAGAACGCCGGCCCAGATCACCCCCGCCTCCAGACCATTCCATAAACGGCCACGGCTACCGCGACGATCAGGAGCGGCACTCCCGCGGGGACGAAGGGCAAGACGGCGATGGCGAGCACCGCGGCCGCGATCGCGATGGCCAACGGCTCCCGGGCGCGCAGGCGAGGCGCGAGCAACGCGAGAAAGGCGGCCGGGGGCGCGGCGTCGAGCCCCAACACTTTCGGATTCGACAGGGCGTGCGTGGCGAGAGCGCCCACGAGCGTGCCCAGGTTCCACAGAGTGAAGAGCGCCAGGCCAGTCGACCAGAAGGCCAACCTGCCCAGTGCCGGGTCGTCGCGGGCGATGGCCATCGCCGTCGTCTCGTCGATCACGAAGTGCGAGGCGACGATTCGGCGCAGGCCGCTGACTCTCAAGAGCGACGACAGGCGCAGGCCATAGAGCGCATTGCGCGAACCAAGCAGCGCGGCCGCGGCAGCCCCCGCCCACACGCTGCCACCCGCGCCGACGACGCCCACCAGAGCGAACTGCGACGCGCCGGTGAACATCAGCACCGATAGCGCGCACGTCTGGAGCAGCGACAGTCCGGCCGCCGTCGAGATGGCGCCGAAGGAGATCGCGTAAGCGCCGCTCGCGATCCCGATGCCGAGGGCATCGCGCATGATCGCCCTCTGAGGTGGCATCCCCGGGATTCTGATCGAGTTGCTAGACGGTCACCTTACTTGGTCGTGATCGCGGCGCCGGATGGACTGACGACCCACCAGAGGCCCCCGAAGCCGTTGATGCCCTGCCCTTTAGTGTCACCGGGAGCCTTGTCCTGGACGAAGTAGTACAGAGGGTGCCCCGCATAGGTGACCTCCACCTTGCCGTCGGTGCGATTGGTCGTGCCGAGCTTCGACGCGTCCGCCCCGGTTCCGGCCTGCGGCGCCCCGTCAGTCAGCAGCGGTGGCCAGATGCTGGCGCAGCTCGTGTAGCACGTTGATGCCGTTCCGGTGTCGGCGACGAAGAGATAAAGGGTCATCCCCTTGTCATCGGCCAGGATCTGGCCCAGCTAGGCGTTGGTCGCGACCGCGACCTTGGACCCGGTCGGGGAGGGGCTTGGTGAAGGGCTCGCGACCCCTGAGGATGGGTTCGAACCCCCGCATGCGGCGAGCATCACGAATGCGGCCATCAAACCGACGGATCGCGGCGTGCCGTGCACGCATCCCGATACTGGAGCGGGTTACAACGCGTCGCCTTACTCGGGCGTGACGTACGCGGCGGTCAGCCCGCCGTCGACCAGGAACGTCGCTCCGTTGACGTAGCTCGACTCGTCGCTGGCAAGAAACAGCCGACCGGACCGGGGCACAGCGCATTGACGCGTACGCCCTGGCGCGCGAACTGGACGCCCAGCTCGCGGCTCATCGACAGCACCGCCCCTTTCGATGCCGTGTACGCGATCTGCGACGTGGCGGCGCCCACCAGCGCGACGAAAGATGCCACGTTGATCACCGAGCCGCCGCCGACCTTGAGCAGGTACGGGATGCCGTACTTGCAGCACAGGTACACGCCCTTCGCGTTGACCGCCTGCACGCGGTCCCATGCGTCGGGCTCGGTGGTAAGGATCGAATCATCGTCCGGCGGCATGATCCCCGCATTGTTGTAGAGGACGTCGACGCGGCCATAGCGCTTTTCGGTTTCCGCGTACATCGCCTGCACGCTCGTCGGGTTGCTCACGTCAGCGGGAAAGAAGAATGCCTCGTGGCATTCCGAGGCGGTCTTCTCGCCCGCCTCGCGTCCCACGTCTGCGACGCAGACCCGCGCGCCTTCATCTGAAAACAGGAGCGCCGCCTCGCGTCCGATCCCCCCGGCCGCTCCGGTGATCACCGCAACCTTGCCTCGGAGCCTGTCACCCACGCTCGAACAGCCTCTCGCGCTCGTAGGTGGTCACCGTCCTGTCGAATAGCCCCTGTTCGGTTCGCGCGTAGTTCAGATAGTGGTCGATCACGTCGTCGCCGAACGCGGCACGCGCCATCTTGCCGTTCTCCAGTAGGGCGATGGCGTCGCGCAGCGCGTGCGGAAACCGCTGCACGTCCGATTCATAAGCGTTGCCCTTGAACTCCGGCGGCAGCTTCAGCTTCTCCTCTATCCCCTGCAGGCCGGCCGCAAGCAGCGCCGCGAAGCACAGGTACGGGTTGGCGTCGGCGCCCGGGATCCGCGATTCCCCTCGCAAATGCTGACCGTGCCCCACGATGCGAAAGCCGCACGTGCGGTTGTCGTGCCCCCACGCGAGCGTCGTCGGCGCCCAGCTGCCTGCGGCGAAACGCTTATAGGAGTTGATGTTCGGCGCGAGAAAGATCGCCAGCTCGGAGGCGTACGCGATGTGGCCGGCGAGGTACTGCTTGAAGGTCTCCGACTCTCCGTCGAAGACATTGCGGCCGTCCTGCCACAGGCTCGAGTGCACGTGGCACGAGCTGCCGATCCAGCGGTGATCGGGCTTGGCCATGAAAGTGACCGAGCATCCCGCCTGGTGCGCCATCTCCTTGATCCCGTTCTTGTAGATGACGTGGTTGTCGGCCATGGTCAGCGCGTCGGCGAAGCGGAAGTTGATCTCCTGCTGGCCCGGCCAAGCCTCGCCCTTCGAGCTCTCGACAGGGATGCCCGCGGCTTTCATCGCCTTGCGCACCGTGCGGATGAAGGGTTCGTCGTAGGTGGTGGCGAGGACGTGGTAGTCGAGGATGTAAGGCACCGACGGCGTCAGGTCGATGTAGTGCTTGGCATGCGCCTCGGCAAACGTCTCCTTCAAAAGGAAGAACTCGAGCTCGGAGCCGAACATCGGCTCGAAGCCGAGCTTGCGGGCGCGCTCGACCTGCGCCCGCAGCACCTGGCGCGGTGAGGGCCGCACGGGTTTGCCGTCGTGCCACGCGACGTCGCACAGCACCATCGCCGTGCCGTCGAGCCATGGGATCGTGCGCAACGTGCTGAAGTCGGGCACCAGGTCGAAGTCGCCATAGCCCTGCCCCCAGTTGGCCATCTCGTAGCCCTGCACCGGGTCCATCTCCATGTCCACCGTGAGCAGGTAGTTGCAGCCTTCGGTCGACTCGCCCTCGTACGAGCTCTCGACGAAAAACTCGGCATCCACGCGCTTGCCCATGAGGCGGCCCTGCATGTCGGTGAAGGCGACCACGACGGTGTCAACGTCGCCGTTGGCGACCCGCTGAGCGAGGTCTTCCTTCGTTACCAAGGGGTCAGCGCCGTGGTTGGGGCCGGCGGCGAGCCCGGGCGACGAAGCGCTCGAAGAGCCTGCGCGCCCACGGCAGGTCGGTCGTCAACTCCTCCGGGTGGCACTGCACCGCAACGATAAGCCCGTCATCGGACTCCACGCCTTCGACCGTGCCGTCCTCGCCCTTCGCTGTCTGGTGCAGTCCGGGCGCCAGGCGGCGGATCGCCTGGTGGTGGAAGCTGTTGACGCGCACCTTGTGCTCGCCGGCGGCCTGGCCTAGCTCGGACGACGGGTCGACCTCGATGGTGTGGGCCAGGTGGCTGCGGCCGAAGCCGCGAACATCGTGGTCGTCGAGGTGCTGCACAAGCGACCCTCCAAGAGCGACGTTGATCACCTGCTGGCCGCGGCAGATGCCGAGCACGGGGATCTCCTTCTGCCGAGCTTGCTCGAACAGGCGGAGCTCGGTCTCGTCCAGCTCGCGGTCGATCGGCCCGACCTTGTCGTCCTTCTTCTCGCCGTAGAAGGCCGGGTCTACATCCCACCCGCCCGGCAGCAGGAGGCCGTCCACGTCCGGCAGCGACCGCGTGCCGGGCGGGAGCTCGACGGGCTCCGCGCCCGCCGCCTCCACCGCCTTCCGATACGGCAGGTAGTACGGCTCGCCCCGGCGCGGGCTCACCGTGATCCCGATCTTGGGTTTGTCAGCCACGCGCTACTGCGTTGGTGCTCCCGCGGGCACGGCCGTGCCGGGAGCCTCGAGGTCGGCCTCGATGCGCGCCAGCTCCTCGGCCGACCCCTGCACCTTCGGACCCTTGAACCAATTCTTCGCCGACAGGAACCAGTACCCGCCGGCGAAGATCAGCACCACGGCGACCGCTACAGGCGCGTAGTTGAACGTGGCCAGCGTGTTGCCGGGCGCAGCCTGCGGCAGGATGAACAGGATGGAGATGGACGCGATCCACACGACGGCGATCCAGCCGACGATCGTGCT
>VBGE01000149.1 GCA_005880345.1 Chloroflexota bacterium
GGGACCATCACCCGGTCGATCAGCGCCGGGTTGGCGCGACCGGTGCGGATCGAGGAGAGCTCGTTCGCAAAATGCTCAACCGACTTCGCCATCTTCGACTCCGACTCGCGAAGAATCGGATCGATCAAACCGACGCACCGACGAGCGTGCCGATCTCTTCACCCATCACCACGCGCTCGATGTTGCCCGGCGTCAGCAGGTTGAACACGACGATCGGCACGTCGTTGTCCATGCAGAGGGTCAGCGCCGTGTTGTCCATCACCTCGATGCCCCGGTTGAGAACCTCGAGGTAGCCCAGGCGTTCGAACTTCGTCGCGCTCGGGTCGCGCTTGGGGTCGGCGGTATAGACACCGTCGACCTTGGTCGCCTTGAGGATCACGTCGGCCTCGATCTCCACCGCGCGCAGGGCGGCGGTGGTGTCGGTAGTGAAATAGGGGTTGCCCGTGCCGGCGGCGAGGATGACGACCCGGCCCTTCTCCAGGTGGCGCACGGCGCGGCGCCGAATGTACGGCTCCGCCACCTGGGGCATCTGGATCGCCGTCATCGTCCGCGCGGGGATGCCCGCGCGTTCGAGCGAGTCCTGGAGCGCCAGCGCGTTGATGACAGTCGCGAGCATGCCCATGTAGTCGCCGGTCGCGCGGTCGAAACCGAGCTCGGTGGCGGCCAGACCGCGGAAGATGTTGCCGCCACCGACGACGACGGCGGTCTGCACGCCCATCTGGTGGACCTTCTTGATCTGGGCCGCGATCGTCTCGAACATCTTGAGATCGATGCCGTAGTCGCGCGTGCCACCAAGCGCTTCACCGCTCAGCTTGAGCAGCACGCGGTTGTACTTCGGGCTTCGGTCTCCCACCGTTACCTGTTGGCTCAGGACTCTCTGATGTTAAACCGCGCGAAGCGGCGGACCGTGATGTTCTCCTGGAGCTTCGAGATGTACTCGGCCACGAGCTGCTGCACCGTGCGGCCCGACTCGCGGAAGTACTCCTGCTCCATGAGGCACGCGTGCTTCAGGAAGTCCTCGATCTGGCTCTCGACGATGCGAGGGATGATCTTCTCCGGCTTGCCATCCTGCATCGCCTTCGCCTCGTATACCTCGCGCTCCCTGACGAGCACCTCGTCCGGTACGTCCTCACGCGTCACCCACTGCGCGCCGAAGCCCGCGACCTGAAGCGCCAGCTCTCGGGCCAGCTTGCGAAAGTCCGGGCTCTTCGCCACGAAGTCGGTCTCGCAGTTGACCTCGATGAGCACGCCGATCTGCGGAGGGTAATCAGGAGTCGTGCTGTGCAGGTACGCCTCGATGACGCCCTGCCCGGTCGCGCGGTCCGCGCGCTTGGCGGCCTTCGCGATGCCCTTCTCGCGCAGGATCGTGAACGCCTTCTCGATGTCGCCGCCGGCCTCTTCGAGGGCGTTCTTGCAATCCATCATGCCGGCGCCCGACATCTCTCGCAGCTTCTTGATCAGGTCCATGTCCACGGCCACTAGCGAGCCTCCTCGTCGTCGGCCCTGCCGCCGATGAACTCCTCCTCCGACACTGTCGGCAGGTAGTCCTCCTCGTCTTCGAGGTACTCCTCGATCTCCTCGTAGCGAGGCGTCTCGAGAAACTCGCGCTCCTCGACCTCGGGCAGGATCTCGCCGCGAGCCGCGGCTTCCTGGCGTCCTTCCTGGCAGGCGTCGGCGATCTTCCCGGTGAGCAGCTTCACGGCGCGGATGGCGTCGTCGTTGCCGGGGATGACGTAGGTGATGAGGTCGGGGTCGCAGTTGCTGTCGGTGATCGCGACCACCGGGATCTTGAGCCGGTTGGCCTCGGTCACGGCGATGTGCTCCTTGCGCGGGTCGACCACGTAGAGCGCACCGGGCAGCCTCTTCATGTCGGCGATGCCGTCGAAGTGGAACATCAGCCTGTCCAGCTCGTCGGTGAGGCGCTTCGCCTCCTTCTTAGCCATCTGCTCGAACTGCCCCTCCTGCTGCATCTTGCGCAGCTCCTGCAGGCGCTCGATCCGCTTCTTGACGGTGCTGAAGTTGGTGAGCATGCCGCCCATCCAGCGGCGGTTGACGAAGTACATGCCGCACCGCGCGGCCTCGGTCTGGATCGTCTCCTGGGCCTGCTTCTTGGTCCCCACGAACAGCACGGGACGGCCGCTGGCGGCGATGTTGCGGGTGAAGTCCCACGCGTCGTCGAGCAGGCGCACGGTCTTCTGCAGGTCGATGATGTGGATGCCGTTGCGGGCGGTGAAGATGTAGGTCTTCATCTTCGGGTTCCAGCGGCTGGTCTGATGTCCAAAGTGGACGCCCGCCTCCAGCAGCTGCTTCAAGGTCACTTGAGCCACGTTCTTACGATGCCTCCCTGTTCTACTTCCCCCCGGGTAATCCGCCTTCGGCTGAAGGACAGGGGCATGGCCCGGGCGTGCTAACTCAATCCGATTGGGATTGGCTCAGCGATTGTACCCACTAGAGCCCGCCGGGAAACCGGCCGGCGCAGACCCCTGCCTGGGGCAGGGTGGTGACTTTGGTCTGCACCGCGACGTTGCCCGGCGTTTCCGCCGGGAACTGGATGACTGCGTCGGGGGCCAGCAGGTGGTCCTCGTCTATCCAGGCGCACGCGGCGTGGCCCTGGACCGTGGCGAAGGGACCGGGGCCGAGCTGGACCAGGCGCGTGGCCGGGGGTGCCAGGCCGGTGGTGGCGAAGAAGATGCTCTGCCCGGCCGGCGAGAGCCCGCTGTCAAGGCCGCCGAACTGCGTGCCCGGGCCGGTGACGCCCAGCGTCTTGCTCGACCAGTCGTAGAGGGTGGTCACGCCGCTGGAGGTCGCGCACCCGACGCCGGCGGGCGAGGGCTCGTTGCCCAGCTCGCAGTTCGTGCCCGCGATGGTGTAGACACGCACGGCAGTCGTCGCGTTGGAGACGTGGTATTCGGACGGGAAAAGACCGACCGGCTCGAAGGTGCAGGCCTGGACGACCGCGAGGACAAGGTAACCCTGGTGCCAGCCGACCGGCCACAGCGTGGTTGCGGTCTTGGACCTGGTCACGGTGGCCGAAAAGATGTCGAGGTGATGGCCGGCGCCGCGCAGGTCCTCGACGTACAGCTTCACGCTGATCGTCGCCGCCGCGGACACGTCCATGACGACGACGGCGATGCGCTGGTCATCGGGGCTGACCGAGAAGAAGCTGACGACGGACTGGCCGTTGGGCACCGTGGTCACGTCGCTTGCGCCGGAGGGCGGCGTGACCATGCGGATCTTGCCGCCGTCGCGGAAGTAGACCTGATCCGAGGTCGCGCTGACCGGCGGCTGGACGTTCACGGCGTCGTGATTCGCCGAGCAATCGAGACCGTTGAACGTGGTGGGCGCGGTCGCAAAGACGCTGCCATCGGGCTTGACGAGCTCGAGGTTGGTGCCGACGATCAGCAGCCCGTACGGACCGCCCAGGCCGCCGTTGCCGCCGGGCCGTGACGTGGATGCCGGCGCTGTTGCGTGGGGCGCCGGGCTGGTCGTCGAAGTGGGGGTGTTGCCGCTACACGCAAAGCACAGGAGGCACGCTATGAGTCCCGCGGCTGGCCGCATTGGCCGAGTACTCTAGCCGCCGGGCCGGTGTCTTAGGAGGCTGCCTCGGTGGGTTTCTTCAATCCCTTGGGTCCTGGGCACTTTGGGTAGTCGGAGCATGACTTGAACAGGCCGAACCGACCGCGTCGCTCAACCAGCGGCTTGCCGCAGATGGGGCACGGCTCGTCGAGGACCTTCGGGCCCTGGCGCGGCTTGCCGTCCTTGCCCATGTTCGCCCGGTAATTGCAGTCGGGGTAGCGAGAGCACGCGACGAACGGCCCGTAGCGTCCGGTCCTCTCGACCAGCTGGCCTTCCCCACACTGCGGGCACTTCTCGCCAGTGAGCTTGGCTTCGGCCTGGGCGTCGCGCTTGATGTACTTGCATTCCGGGTAGCCGGAGCAGCCGACGAACTCTCCGTAGCGCCCGGTGCGCAGCTGGAGCGGACGCCCGCAGGTTGGGCACATCTCATCGAGAAGCTTCGGCTGCTGCGCCTCGCCTTCGGGCGTGAGCGCGCGGCGGAACTTGCACTTCGGGTAGCGCGAGCACCCCATGAACGGGCCGAAGCGGCTCGCCTTGCGGACGAGATGTCCCTCGTTGCACAGCGGGCAGACCTCGTCAGTGTCGGCGGGGGTCGCCTCCTCGGCGGCGCTGAGCATCCGCTGCAGCGGACCGTAGAAGTCCTTCACCACCGGCACCCATTCCTGGTTGCCGCTCTCCACATCG
>VBGE01000150.1 GCA_005880345.1 Chloroflexota bacterium
CGAGGCGCGCGTCCCACTGCTGCTGCTCAGTCGTCACCAAGTCCCTGCCTCTCCGTCACGAGCGACATCTCGAGATGCGCGACGTCGTTGACGCCGCTGATGACCATACGGCCCCCGCTCCGTTCGAGCACTGTCATCGACGCGTTCTGGATTCGAAACGGGAATAGACCGCGACTCGGTTTGCCGACGACGCGATGCAGCGCCACCTGAATCACGCCGCCATGCGTGACGACGAGCACGTCGCCGCGCGAATGCTGCGCCAAGATCTGATCGATCGCCTGGCCGACCCGGGCATCGAATTCCGCCTCGCGCTCTCCGCCCGGCACGATGTTCCAGTCCGGCTCCTCGACCCACCTCGCCCATGCTTCGGGATAACGCGCAGCGATCTCGTCCGTGCGCAGGCCCTCCCACTCGCCGAGGTAGATCTCGCGAAGCGCCGCCTCGGGGACAGGGCGCATGCCGACCGCAGCTCCGATGATCTCGGCCGTCTCGAACGCGCGCTTGAGATCGCTTGCGAAGTGGGCGGCGAAGGTCCGCCGCGCCAGACGGGCGGCCAGGAGCTCGGCCTGGCGGCGGCCGTCCTCGGAGAGGGGTGGATCGAGCTGGCCCTGGATGCGGTGCTCGCGGTTCCAGGTCGACTGCCCGTGGCGGATCAGAACGAGCCGCGGCGGAGCCGGCCGATCCGGTAGGGGGAGTTCCGGAGGCTCCGGACGCGCTGTTTTGATCTCGGTGCCTATACTAACTTTCTCCCAATTCTCGATCGGGCGCTGACCGATCTCAGGAGAAGAGCGTTGCAATCGCACGGCTCGCTGGCCGAAACCCCCCTTCGATCGATTCTCGAATCCGCTCAGGGTGAGCGGTCGACAGGGACCCTCGTAGTCCGCAATGGAAACGGCGAGTCCGCCTCGCTGTACTTCCTCTTCGGGCATCTTTTCCACGCCCAGGGCAACGGCAAGTCCGGCGACGACGCCGTGGTGAGCGCCCTGCACTGGACGCGCGGCGACTTCGAGTTCGACGCCAAGGCCAAGCTGCCGTCCGACGAGACGGTCAAGGCCGGCATCCCCGAGCTGGTGCACGCGGCGGACTCGTCCCCCAAGCCCGCGCCGGCCGAGCCCAAGCCCGATCCGCAGACCGAACGAGAGGAGCGGCCGGAGCCGCGGGTGGAGAGAAAAGATCATGCTGAACCGGAAAGAAAAGTGGAAGCACCCCAGCCGAGACGTGGCGTGAAGCATCGCCCATCGCCCAAGCACGGACGCGAACCCATCCCCGTTCCCGCGGGGCAGATCCTCTACGACTCGCTCAAAACGTCGTTCGTCGATTTCCCACGATTGCTGACGACTCTCGAGCGCGAGGGCTACACGGGTTACGTGCGGCTGCTGACCGATGACGCGTCGGGCCTGATCCTCTTCCGCGAAGGTTCCGCGCTCGAATGCATGTATGACGGCGCGGCCGATGTCAGCAGCCTGGTCCTCGGCAAGCAGGCGTTGCAGCGCTTCAACGATGACGTGACCGCCGGGCACGGCGTGCTCGACGTGGTCGGCCTGTCGCCCGAGCTGATCGACGGCCTCTACGAGCTCACCGTCTCGCGCCCGATGTACACGGAGCTGTATGCGGCGTGGGTCGACATGAAGGCGCTCTTGAATTTCTTGAGCGAGCGCAAGCTGAGCGGGAGCGTGATGATTCGCTCCGGCGGCGGCACCGGCGTGATCATCCTGGCCGAGGGCGAGCTCGCCGGCGCCTACACCAGCGAGTCGCGCGACATCTCGGACAAACCCGACCGCGCGCTGGCCCTGTGCGACGACCCCAACGCCATGATCGAGGTCAAGTCGGCAGACGCTACCAAGCACCCGCCGCTCGATGTGGAGGAGATCGTCGGCGGCCAGCGGGCTCGCCAGGCGCAACCGGCATCCTTCACCCCGGCCCCGGTCGCTGCACCTGCTCCCGCACCCGAACCGGTCGCTCCGACCAATCCGACCATCCCCGTCATGCCGGCCATGACGAACGAGCCGCCGACTGCGCAGATTCCGACCGGATCGTTCTCTGGCTTCGGACAGCCGGGCCAGGCGCCCGGGCAGGTCGCGGCGACCGCTCCGCCGCGCTCGGCGGGTCCGCAGCTCGACTGGGGCAGCGTCGTCGCGGAGCTCCAGGCGATGGCGGAGGACGCGCTGGGCAACCGGGCCCGCAAGGTGAAAGACATCCTGGGCGCGGCCGACCCCTCCCTGGCGGGAATCGAGGCGGCGATCGACCAGATCCCGAGCATCTCGCTGCTGTTCGTCGACTCCTCGCGCCTCGAGCAGCTCGCCCAGGAAATGAGGGCCCGCCTCAAGTCCCACCTCTAGCCTCCCGTATAACCCTTAACAGGGTGGGTTGGCATGCGTTTTTTTCGCGAGTAGCCTGGCGCCAGGTGCGTCGGCTCGGGGGTGGGAGCCACGGGAGGAGGGTGGGCCCGCGGAAGGTGCGCCATCTTTTGGGCGCCGGGCTCGGGGCCGCGCTTCTCGCAGGTCTCAGCGCATGCGGCGGCGACCCGCCGCAGATCGTCGACTACTCGCCGCAGCGCAACAGCGTCGACGTCTCGACCGCCGCGCCGATCCGCCTCTCCTTCGACCACGAGGTCGACCAGGCTTCGGTGGAGAGCCGGCTGCACATTAACCCCGCCACGCCTGGGACGATCCGCTGGACCAACGGGCGCCAGCTCGTCCTCGAGCACCGGACGCTGCGCACGAACACCATCTACGAGGTCATCCTCGAGTCGGGCTACCGCGACCCCTCTGGCAACACCTACTCGCTCCGCCACCACTGGTCCTTCGCCACCGAGGGCCCGCCCGTTGTCGCGAGCTCCGCCCCAGGCGGCGGCGATGGCGGAGTCGACCCGGCGTCTTACCTCACCGTCGACTTCAGCCGCTCGATGGATCCCACGAGCCTGAAGGCAGCGGTCGCGCTCAGCCCGACCACTTCCCTCGACGTCAAGCTCGATCCGTCCGACAGCCGTCGCGCCATCATCGCCCCCTCGGAGCTCCTGAGTCCCAACACGACCTACCAGTTCGTGATCAACACCGCCGCCCTCGACGTCGACGGCAACCAGCTCGGTCGCGTCCAGGAGGTTCGCTTCACCACGGGTCCACTGCACCCCCTGCGCGACTGGATCGCTTTCGCCACCGACCGCACTGACGGCTCGGCGGGTGGGCTGTGGATCGTCAACGA
>VBGE01000151.1 GCA_005880345.1 Chloroflexota bacterium
CCCCGATGAGGACCGGCTCGAGCATCTGGTTGACGGCGGTCGCACGCGGCAAGAGCTCGGCGGGGACCAGGGTCGGCGTCAGGGCCTGCGAGGCGGGGAGGAAGAAGGCCTGGCTGCCTCCGTATATGAAGACGAGGATGAGGATCATCCACAGCGCCTCGACGTGCAGCTGGATGAGGACGCCGAGGGTGCCGATGGCGAGCGCGCTGATGAGGCTGGCCGCCATCATCAGGACGCGCCGGTTGACCCGGTCGCTGATCACCCCGCCGACCAGCAGAAGAGCGACCTGGGGCAGCGAGAACGCCACGCCGACCGCGCCCAGGGCTGCCGGGGAGCTGGAGAGGTGGTAGACCTCCCATGCGATCGCCACGAAATACATCCCGTCGCCGAACAGTGAGATCGTGCTGCCCGACCACAGCAGCGAGAAGTCGCGGATGCGAAACAGCCGGGCGAGCTGCGACGATGTGGACGGCGCCATCGGGCCTCCAAGTCTTGCATCAAGCCGAGTAAGGTTTGGCCGCGATGTACGACCCGTCAACCTGGCGCGACTACGTCGTGGCGATCGGAATGCTGTCGTCGTTCGTCTTCATGGTCACCGGTGCGTGGTTGCTCCTGGTCGGAGTGCAGGCCACGCAGGCTCAGGAAAGCACGCGCGCCTGAGGCGCCCGCCTCTCACTTCCGGGTAAAAATTGTCAAACCGCGTTCTCATTGCGTGCTTCTCCACAGCGCGCTGTTCTTTGGCGCGCTCAGCGCGCTGACCACGGTCGCGGCCTTCTGGCCGGGG
>VBGE01000152.1 GCA_005880345.1 Chloroflexota bacterium
TGCTCCTGCTGCTCGAGCTGGGAGCCCTCACCCTGTCGCTGTCCTATCTCTTCGAGATCGTCGACACGCTCAGCGCGACCTCCTACGCACAGCATCCCGCCGACCCGAGCTACCTGCCGAAGGTGGCGGTGCAGGTGCCCGCCTACAACGAGCCCCTGGAGGTCGTGACCGAGACGCTCAACGCCCTCGCGGCTCTCGACTACCCGGACCTGATCGTGCAGGTGGTGGACAACAACACGCCCGACCGCGAGAACTGGACCGCCCTCCAGGCGCTGTGCGAGAAGCTCGGCCCGCGCTTCCAGTTCATGCACCTGGAGAACTGGCCCGGTTACAAGGCGGGTGCGCTCAACGAAGCCACGCGGCGCCTGCCGAAAGAGGTCGAGGTCATCGGCGTGGTCGACTCCGACTATGTGGTCAAGCCCGACTGGCTCCGCTCGATGGTGGGCCACTTCGCCGATCCCAAGGTGGCCTTCGTGCAGTCACCGCAGAACTACCGCGACTGGACCGACGACCAGTACCTGCGGGGCCTCTACTACAGCTACCAGTACTTCTTCGAGATCACCATGCCATCCCGCGCGCACCGCAACGCGATCATCTTCGCCGGCACGATGGGCCTCATCCGCCGCCACGCCCTGGAGGAGATCGGCGGATGGAATCCCGATGTCGTGACCGAAGACGCTGAGGCGAGCCTGCGCATGCTTTCGCGCGGACACACTGGCATCTACGTGCCGGAGGCATTCGGGCACGGCCTGATGCCGTTGAGCTTCGACGGCTTGAAGAAGCAGCGGTTTCGGTGGGCGCTGGGCGGGGTGCAGATCCTGCGCCTGCACTGGAAGCGCCTGGTTCTTCCCGGACGCGGTGAGCGATTGACGGTTGCCCAGCGAATCCAGTACTTGCTGGGCAACGTGCAGTGGTTCGGGGCCTGCTGCGCGCCGTCTGGGCGATGAAGCTCAAGACCCGCTGCACGTGGCGGGACGCGATCGCGGGACTCCAGGTGTGGTTCGCGTTGAGCTGGGTCGTGACGCTGGCCTGCCTTCGGGGCCTGATCAGGTTCCACACCGCCTTCCTGCGGACTCCGAAGAGCAAGGAAGGCGAGGCGTCGGTGCTGAAGGCGTTTCGCTCCGCTCAGATGGAAACACTGCTGGCGGCTTCAGGCTTCGGAGCCGCCACGGTCATGCTGCTGCGCGCCCCGTCGATCGCCACCGCGGCGATCGCGGCGCTGCTCATCTTCCAGGCCGTGATCTATGCCAACGCCGCGTGGGCGGGCGCGTCAGCCGAGGGAGTCCACCTGACTCCCCTCCGGCGCGCCTACAGGACTTCGGCCCAGAGCACGGGCGCACGCCCCGGATTCGGCTCAGCCTCGCTGGCCATCCCGTTCGCGGCGGGCGTCGTCGCGATCGTGCTGATGGCGCTCATCTCGCTCGCCACCCCGCCGGCTCCTCCCGAACCGCAGGGCGCCGCACCGGCGGAGGCGCCGGCCGCGCCGGCATTACGAGCGCCGTCCCCAACGCCGTCCTCGTCGCCGAGCCCATCATCGTCACCTTCACCGAAGGCGTCTGGATCGCCATCTCCGGTAACGTCGCCGTCGTCGGCGCCGGGCGGTTCACCACCGCCGGCCCATTGACCGGATTCCCAGCGAACGCCAAGGATCCATCGAGGCCCCTCCCAGCTTGCGCGGCCACTCTGGATCGCGGAGGTAAGTCCAGAAAATGACAGACGAACGACCAGTCGACCCGGGGCAGTTCTCGCTGACCCCTCCAGAGCAGCCGCCGCTTCCGCCGGCGCCGCCCGAGGGCATGGGCCCGCCGCCGGCCTGGATGCCGGCGCCTCCTCCCGCGCCCGCCCCCTCGGTATGGCATCGCATCGCCGCGTTCGTCGTCCTGATCGCGGTCGTCGCCGCGGCGGCCGGCGCGGGCATCGGCTTCAGCATCGCCCGCGCCATCAATCCCAACCAGACCGCGCAGGCGTCGCCCATCGCGTCGCCCATCCAGACCACCGCGCCCGCCACGGGCAACGGCAACGGCAGCAGCAGCGCAGCGGCCGTGGCCGCCAAAGTCGACCCGGCGATCGTGGACATCAACACGACCATCGGCTCCAGCGCTGCCGCCGGCACGGGCATGATCGTCAGCTCGACCGGCGAGATCCTGACCAACAACCATGTGGTCAACGGTTCGACCAGCATCAGCGTCGTCGTGCAGGGACGCTCCCAGACCTACACGGCCCACCTGGTCGGCGTCGACGTGTCGCAGGACGTCGCGGTCATCCAGATCGACGGCAACGTGAGCGGCCTGCCGACGGTGAAGTTCGCCAACTCATCCTCGATCCAGGTTGGCGACACGGTCATTGCCATCGGCAACGCGCTCGGCCAGGGCGGCACGCCGCCCGCGAACCAGGGTCACGTCACGGCTCTCGACCAGACGATCACCGCCAGCGAAGGCGGCGGCGCCTCGGAGACGTTGAACGGCATGATCGAGAGCGACGCGCTCATCTACGAAGGCGACTCGGGCGGCGCACTGGTCAACTCGGCCGGCCAGGTGATCGGCATGATCACCGCGGGCCAGGCGCAGGGCTTCCGCTCGTCGGCCTCCAACGTCGGCTACGCGATTGCGTCCAACACTGCGGTCTCGATCGTCAACCGCATCCGCGCCCACGAGACTGCCGCGGACCTGACCTACGGGCAGGTCGGCTATCTCGGGGTCAGCGTCCAGTCGCTGGACGCCGCGACCGCGCAGCAGCTCGGGCTCAGCATCACCTCAGGCGCGCTGGTGGCCAGCGTTCAGCCCGGCGCGCCCGCCGCCTCCGCCGGCCTCACCCGCAACTCGGTCATCACTGTTTTCGGCGGCAAGACGATCACGAATGCCGACGAGCTTGGGACCGCGATCCGCTCCCACCAGCCCGGCGACCGCGTCTCGGTGACCTGGGTCAACGCGAGCGGTTCCCACTCGGCCACGGTCACGCTCGCGGGGGTGAACCCCTAGGCCTCTCGCCTGTCTGGTAAAGGAAGCAGGCCCCAAGCTGGGGCCTGTATCCTTGTCGGGTTGTGCGAATAGTCGTCAAGGATCCAGAGGAGTTCGAGCAGGCGCTGCGCGAGTTCCGCCGCAAGGTGCAGGAACAGGGACTCGTGCGCGAGATGCGACGCCGTTCGCACTACGTCCCGCCGGCGGAGGCCCGCAAGATCAAGAGCCTTCGCGCCCGCCGCCGCCGCACGAGATAACTCCCCTCTCCCCCCAGGGGAGCAATCAGTCGGCGCGGGAAGCGCGTCCTTAACCGGCTTGCCGGCAGGGCCAGTGAGAGGGGCGGGAAAGCAGAACCGTATAATCCCTTCCTGTTCGGTGACAATGGCGGAGGGGAGACACCCGTTCCCTTTCCGAACACGGAAGTTAAGCCCTCCAGCGCCGATGGTACTGCCGGGGTAACCCGGCGGGAGAGTAGGTCGTTGCCGAGCACTTTTTTTGAGCCCCACGGCCTCCGGCCGGCGGGGCTCGAAATATTTCTAGGGGACGGCCGGCTGGGGCTCCGCCACGCTGTCCGCGCGAAGCTTGGGCAGGAGCAGGTAGCACCGGATGCTGAGCAGCACCAGCAGCCCGAGCAGCGACACCAGCACGTCGAGCACGACCTCGCCCACATGTGCGTGAAACAGGAAGATCAGCACGCCTTCCGCCACGACGGCGAGGGCGAGGATCGGCACGAAGACCCTGTCATGGACCGCCATGAAGAACTGGACCAGCAGGTTGTCCAGGGAGAGCGCCAGACCGATCACCCCAACCGGGAACACCAGCGGGATCGCGTCGTTGAACGACGCGCCGAACAGGATCCCCACCACCAGGCCCGGAAACAGCGCGAACACCAGCAACGCGCCCGCGCCCAGCGCGGTGAGAATCCCTGCCGAAGACAGCAGGATCCTGCCCGGATGCTCTTCCTTCGCCACCGCCTCGACCACGCGTGGAAAGAGGACCTGGCTGACGCTGAGGGTCAGGAAGAACAGGATGGTGCCGATCTTGTTCAGCCCGCCGTAGATGCCACCGTCGTGGTGGCTGAGGAAGTGCTCTCCGAGAATGACGTCCTGGTTGTAGAGGATCTGGACGCCGATTATCCCCGCGGCCGCGGTGAGCGAGAACCCCGCCATCGAGCGCAGGTAGACACGCCGGCCGAGGCTGCGAAAGTGGTCGCGCAGCGACCACAGGCCAAGGAAGAACACGACGAACAGGCCCGCGAAGACCGCGGCCATGGCTCCCGACACGGCGTAGCCGGCCTTCAGCAGGGCGAAGACGACCGAGGTGCGGATGACCAGCTCGAGCGACAGGTTGAGGGACAGCGAGGTGAACCGCTGCAGCCCCTGGAGGATGCCGCGCGGGATCGCCACCTGCCAGATCAATGCGATGGAGAAACCGAGGATGAGAACAGGGATCGTGGAGCCGACGTGCTCGAACAGCGCGATCGGCCGGGCGAACAAAGTGGTCAGCAGGATGAGCACAAGGCATGGGATCGCGATGAGCCGCACCGTGCGCACCAGCAGTGACCGCACGCCGGGATCGCCGCGCGCGTTGAGCATGGCGGTGTAGCGGGCGAGGACCACGATCAGGATCAGCGCAGGACCGGTGCCGACGGCGTACACCGCGATCAGGGTCGCGACCTCGCCGTAAATCTCGGGCCCGAGCACCCGGCCCGCGATCGCGTGGTAGACGAAGCCGCCGACGCCGGCCACCAGGCCGCCCACGAAGAGGATCAGGTTCTGCCTGACCAACCGGTTGCGCTGAAGCCGGGCCAGGCGCTCGCGGAGGCCCAGACGCGCGCCGGTGTTCACTTCCCGCAGATTCTATCGGGGTGTCTCCGGGGATAATTCACACCCGATGCCCGAATCAACCAAGCCGCTGGTGACTGCGCTGATCGTCAATCGGAACTCGAAAGACGACCTTCTGCTGTCCCTGAAGATGTTCTTCGCCAGTGCCGACGTGCCCGTGGAGGCGGTGGTGGTCGACAACGACTCGTCCGATGGCTCTGCCGCGGCAGTGACTGACGAGTTCCCACAGGTGACGGTCCTGGGCCAGTCCAAGGACCTTGGCTACGGCCGCGCCGCCAACATCGGGCTGGAGCGATGCCAGGGGCGCTTCATCCTGCTCCTCAGCCCGAGGGTGCGGCTCGACCCGCAGTGCGTCGGTCGCCTGGCCGACTTTCTGCTGACGCGCCCGGATGCGGGCGCAGTCGGGCCCAAGCTGACACTGCCGAGCGGCAAGCGCGATCCCGATGCGAGGCGCGCGTTTCCGCTCCCGAGCACGCTCTTCTACCAGACGGTCGGCCTCAGCAAGCTCTTCCCGAAGAGCGCGCGTTTCGGACGCCACAACATGGGCCATGTCTCCGAGTCGGATGTGCACGAGATGGATGCGGGCACCGCCGCCTGCCTGATGCTGCGGCGCTCGGCGCTCGATCGGGTCGGCTTTTTCGACCCTCGCTATTTCATGTTCGGCGAGGATCTGGACCTCTGTTACCGCCTGAAGCTGGGCGGCTGGAAGGTCTTCTACCTGCCCTCCGCGACGGCCATGCACGACGTCAAGCGTGAGGCGCCTGACCGACAGAAGCAGATCTCATACGAGCGCCACCGTGCGATGTGGACATACCACTTCAAGCACCACTCGGAAGACGTTTCTGCGTTCGGCAACGGCCTGGTATGGGCGCAGATCTGGGGTCGCTACGCCGCCGACCTCGTGTGGCTGGCGGTCGGCCTGATCGTCGGCGGCATCGCCTACGGCGGAAGCGGCGCCATCGTCGGCGCG
The DNA here is from genome assembly GCA_005880345.1 of Chloroflexota bacterium. Lineage (GTDB taxonomy): Bacteria > Chloroflexota > Dormibacteria > Dormibacterales > Dormibacteraceae > 40CM-4-65-16. The sequence goes on from VBGE01000152.1 coordinate 5,772, forward strand.
ATCGTGCTGGGGCTGCTCGGCGTCGCGGCTGCGCTCTACGCGTACTACTTCGGCTCGGCGACAGTGCTGGCGGCGATGGGCGCCCAGGAAGCCAATCCGCAGCAGTATCAGCAGCTCTACAACATCGTCCAGGCGCTCGCCATCGGCGACGGCCTGCCGCTGCCCAAGGTCTATGTGATCAACGATCCGAGCCCCAACGCATTCGCGACGGGGCGGGATCCCAACCACGCCGCGGTCACCGTGACCACGGGGCTGATGCAGATGATGAATCGCGAAGAGCTCGAGGGCGTGCTCGCGCACGAGATGAGCCATGTCAAGAACTTCGACGTGCGGCTGCTGCTGGTCGTCACGACCATGATCGGCATGGCAGCACTGATCGCCAGCGTCTTCTGGAACAGCGTGGGGCGGATGCGCGTGCGCGGCGAAGGCGGCCTCATCGTGCTGGCCATCGGCATCCTCTTCACGCTCGTCGCGTTCGTGGTCGGGCCGCTGATGCAGCTGGCGCTGTCACGGCAGCGCGAGTCGCTCGCCGACGTCAGCGGCGTCGAGCTCACGCGCAACCCGACCGGCCTCATATCGGCCTTGCAGAAGATCGCCCAGAACGACAAGCCGCCCGAGCGGTTCAACCACGCGGTCGCCGCGATGATGATCGACAACCCCGAGGAGCATCACGGCAGCTTCTTCAGCCGGCTCTTCGACACGCATCCGCCGATCCAGGAACGGATCGCCGCGCTGCAGAAGATCGCCAGCGTCCAGCAGACGTAGCGTGAATCGGGGACCGGAGGTTTCGCCGTTCCT
>VBGE01000153.1 GCA_005880345.1 Chloroflexota bacterium
TCGAAGGGCGGGTACGTGTACTACGCCGACCGCAAGAGCGCCAACACCCAGTACCTGGGCACAGATCATGTGCTGCGGCTCGCGAGCCCGGACCTGGTGGCGGCCGGTGTGCAGGATGGCGACCTCCTGGCTGCGACTGAAGGCGGGGGGTCGCTGATCGCGGTCCGCTGCGCCGCGACCTGCCGCGTGATCACGGTCATCGGCAGCCCCGGCGCGGCGCACGGGGAGGGGCACATCGTCTTCACGCTGACGCAGCAGCCTTCTCCGACGCCTTCCGCGACGCTGGCCCCGAGCGCGACTCCCGCAGCTTCGAGCTCGGCCGTCGGGGCGGCGGCCCCGATGATCGCCGTCGCGGCGGCGGTGCTGGCCGCCCTGGTGGGCGCTTTTGTCGCCGTGACCGCGAGCCGTCGGCGCCGCTGAGCCGGGACCGGGCCCTCCTCCTTTCGGCCCGCGGGCTCCGTGCCTTCGGCTTTGGCTTCTCCGCGGTGCTCATCGGTTTGCACCTCGAGCACGCCGGGCTGTCGGCGCCGCTCATCGGGCTGACGCTTGGCGTCGGTCTCGCCGCCGCCTCGCTCACCGGCCTCGCCGCGGTCGCGCTCGCGGCACGCATCGGCCGCCGGGCAGCGCTCTGCGTGGTCGGCCTCTTGATGGCGGTGACCGGCCTGGACCTCGCTGTGGCGACCGAGCCTGCGCTGCTGGTTCTGGCCGGCGTGACCGGGATGCTCGGCGCGGCCAGCGTCGACCTGGGACCGTTTGCGCCGCTCGAGCAGCCGGCCCTGGCCGAGGTCGTGACTCCCGAGCGCCGCAACCTCGCCTTCGCCCGATACTCGCTCAGCGGTGGGCTTTTCAATGCGGCCGGCGGCCTGGCCGCTGCGTTCGCAAGCGCGACCGCCGCCCGGCCCTACTTCCTTCTTTATGCGGCGATCGGGATCGTCACAGCCGTGCTGCCTCTGGTCATGACCCGGCGGATCGAGGCCGGTGTGCGCGGTCCTGCATTCGACGTGCTGCGCCGGTCGCAGGCCATGCGTGTGTTGGCCGCGCTGTCCGCTCTCTTCGCCCTCGACTCGTTTGCCGGCGGGTTCGTCGCCAACGCCGTCATCAGCTACTGGATCCACGTGCGCTTCGGAGTGGGACCGCAAGTGCTCGGACCTGTGTTCGCGGTCGTGGCGCTGCTGCAGGCGGTCTCGTATGAGATCTCCGGCCGGGTCTCGAGCCGGATCGGCCTGATCAACACGATGGTGTTCACCCACCTGCCGAGCAACGTCCTCCTCCTGCTGGTCGCGCTCAGCCCCAACCTGACATGGGCGATCGGGCTCTTGTGGTTGCGGTTCCTCCTCTCCCAGATGGACGTGCCGGCCAGGCAGGCGTACGTGGTCTCGATCCTCCCGCCCGCGGACCGCGCCGCCGCGGTAGCCCTGACCGGTGCGGTACGCGGTGTAGCCCAGTCCTTTGGCCCGCCCCTGGCGGGCCTGGCCATCGCCGCGGGCGCGTTTGGCCTTCCCTTTTATGCCGGGGGCGGCCTGAAGATCGTGTACGACCTTGCGCTGTTTCGAATGTTTCGCAGCCGCCGCGCTGAGCACGAGACCTAAATTGCTGTGTGATGGCTGACGACCTCGCGCAGCTCGACCTGGACGAGATCGAGCGCCGCGTGAACGGGCTGCGCGAGCGGATGCGTCCGCTCGAGCAGGACCTTGCGGACCTGCGGGGCCAGCGCGACCAGCTGCTGACCGAGCTGAGGCGGCGCCGCCGGCTCGTGGAGCGGACATCACGCGCCGACCTGAAGGGCGCGATGCGCGAAGGTAAGTACCCCACCGTCGCCGAGCTCGTCGCCGGCACCGACTCGGGGGCGCTCGACACTTTCGTCTTCAACCTGAAGACCGGCGGCGAGGTGCGCCTGGGCTTTCCAGGCTCGCGGACGCAGAGCCTCAGCTTCACCGACGGGGTCCGCCTTGTCAACGCCGCGGACCTGGCGCAGGCGGCTGAGCTTTACGCCGCGGGCTGGGAGCTGGGCAGCCCCGGACGGCCGGGGGTACGAGTTCATTTTCCAGGCACCCGGCAGGAGAGGCTCGTGCCGGCGGACGAGGTGTATGCTCGCCCCGGCGAGCGGGCAGAGGGGTGAGGTCGTTGAGCACTAGCAGATGCGAAACGATCGCCCGAAGCCATGATCGCTGTCGAGCAGCGCGAGCTGCAGGCGGCGCCCCTCGAAGCACGTCCCCTTAAGCCGCGGCTGGTGGCGCGTCCGCGCAGGCGGACGCCCTGGCATCTCCAGGTGTCGGCCGGGATCCTGGTCGTCGCGGTGGTCTGCTCGCTGGGCGGCGGCGGGCTCCTCGATTCCGCGAGCAGCTACGTCCTGCAGGCGCAGGCTCAATCTCTCCACGCGCGATGGGCATACATGCGCCACAACGGGATCCCCGACGCCGACTTCGCCGCCCTGGAACGGCAGTGGGCGCAGACGCAAGCGACCGTCGTGGTCGGGGCCGGCGGAGTGTTCTGGCTGCCCGGTGGCGCCGACACCATCGCCAGGTGGCAGGCCCAGACGGATGCCATCTGGTCGCGCGGCCTGAGCCGGTTCCGCAGCGAGGCGGTGGTCGCGGAGCAGTCTCTCCACCGCGCGCTGGCACCGGAGACCGAGATCCAGCGAAAGCTTCGCCTGGAGGCTTTGGCGCAGGCCGTCACGCCGCTCGACTTCGCGACTCTGCGCGATGACTGGTCGATGGAGGCCAGGCTCGTCCCCATCGACAGGCACATCGCCGGCGTCGCATCGGGTGTCATCGGACAGACTCAGCAGGCCGGGCGCCTGGGCATCCGCAGTGATCCCGCCGCTGACCTGCTGGCTCGCGCCAACGACTACAGCCTTCTCGGGCCGCGGCAGAGGATGGCGCACGCCGAGTTCCTGACCCGCAACCTGCTCGCGCTGCAGTCGAACCTGCAGGGCAGGCTGGATGCGGCGAGCGCAACACAGCAGGTCTTCCAGGCGACGAGCGATGAGGTGTCGGCGGCGGAGCTTTACGGGATCGACGTCTCAAGCTACAGGAACCGCATGGCGAACGACCGGGTCCTGTATGCGAACGCTCTGACCGCCAAGGAGTTCAACTCGATCAGCGACGACCTCAAGCAGGCCTCGGCCGCGGCCGACCACGCCATCTACGTGGTCATGAGCCAGACCCACGTCATCTCGGGCGTCACTTTCTATTACCAGGACCATCCGCTGAGCTGCGAGGAGGCGGCGACGTCGATGGCCTTGACCCACCAGGGGGTCTTCGTCAGCCAGGACCAGATCCTCGCCGAGATAGGCGCCGACCGCCGCCCGATGTACGTCGACGGGCAGGGCCGGGTGCGGTGGGGCAACCCTTACGAGACCTTTGTCGGCAACGTCAACGGGAGCGAGAGCAACTACACAGGCTTCGGCACCTACTACCCGCCGCTGGTGCGGCTGGCGAAGGCGCACGGGGCCAGCGTGATCGCGTACGGCTCGATGTCGGCCGCCACGGTGTATGCCCGCGTCATCGCGGGGCATCCGGTGGTCGCGTTCGCGACGTGGGACTGGCAGTGGCATCCGCGGCGCGACTACCTGAGCTTCGACGGGCAGTGGATCCCGTGGAAAGCGATCGTCTTCGCCTAGAAAGCGCCTCGACCTTCGGATAGTCCGGACTAACCCGCTCTATCTGTGGGCCAAACCTCGGATAGTCCGGACTATCCGGGAAGTGGGGGGCTAGCTTGCCGAGCTCGCGAAGGGCGCCAGGACCACGAACACACGGCCCGAGTTGAGGTCCGGGTAAGCCCCGTCCAGGTCGTCGATCGCGTGCATCAGCTGGTCGTACGAGATGTGGTAGCCGTGCCCGCGCGTCAATCCCGGGTCATTGAGGACGTAGGTGTCCTTGTCGTCATACCCCGCCACGACCAGGTAGTGGGACACCGAATAGCCTGCCTGCTCGTAGTGGCTGCTGTAGCCGGGATAGTTCGGGTTGCCCAGCCCGTGCGTGCGGACGCCGACGATGAGAGGCCGGCCGAGCGAGAGCTGCTGCTTCATGTTCAGTCGAGTGGCGGGCAGGACCTTGTAAGCCCATCCCATGTACTTCTGGGCCACCTCGCCGACCTGCTGCGTGGTCAGGTCCTGCGCGGGCTTCCACGTGGTGATCTGGTTGATCGCCGCATCGGCCGTGTGGGCGTCGATGAGCCCGCCGGAGTGGTCGCCATGCAGGTATCGGTCCACCATCACCAGGCTCGCCTCTTCGCACGTGTGCTGCCTGGCCGCCCAGTTGCCCAGCGGGGCCTGCGGCGTGAACGGCACCGGGAGGATGACCGCCGCCGGCAGGTTGACCGGGGGCTGGACGCTCGGCGTCGCGCTGGTGGCGTCGATCGGCACCAGGTCCGGTGTGACGTAGGACGTCTGCGCGCTGCCGCCGTCGAACGCGAAGTAGATGCCCGCGCCGATGCCAAGGGCCGCGACGAGGCCCAGGCCGAAGAACCACTTGAGGGCGCCAAGCATCGTTAGCTAGAACTCAGACCGCCGGGGAAAAGTTGCGCGCATCGCGACGGCTGGAGTATAGGGCCCGCTTTACATCTCTAAACCCTGATCCCGGGTAGCAGGTGTTTTGCCGGCGTTTCCTCTAATGACTTACGGTCGAAGCGGAGGAGGGATCGGGCGATGGACGTCCAGCTGAGCCACGGGGGCGGTCTCCGTCCTCTAAATCTAAACCTGCGTTGGGGCGGGATCGCGCTGGCGGTGACCGCTGCGCTCCTCCTGGGTGGGGTCACGGGCGCCATCGGGAGGCACTACCTGAACGCCGGCGAGGTCAAGCCGCTCCCGGGCATCACGAAGATCGTGGCGCAGCCAATCCCGACGGTGGGTCCCGGCACCGACCCGACGCCCGTCGCCCTGCCCGACCACGTCCTGCTCCAGGTTCCGTTCACGACCCAGGCGCCGCTCAACAACTGGGACCGGCACCAGGAGAGCTGCGAAGCCGCCAACCTGACGATGCTCTACCTGTACTGGAACCACAACGGCTCGGTCGTCATCGACCCGCATGCCGCCGACAGCTGGATCGGGACCATCGACGCGTGGAAGCCCGCGCCAGACCTCAACGACACGCAGGTTGGTGAGCTCGCCAAGCAGCACTGGGGATACAGCTACCGGCTGGTGCCCAATGACCCCAAGGTCATCGCCCAGCAGCTGGCGGCCGGGCGTCCGCTGCTGGCTGAGGTCCGCACGCATGGCCTGGGCAACAGCCACTATCCCGGCTACGCCAGCCATTACGAGCAGAACGGCTGGTCGGTGCCGCACTTCGTCACGATCATCGGCTACGACGCTACGGGCGTCTGGCTCAACGACCCGGGCATCTCGTGGGGGCGTGGCTACCACATCACATACGCGCAGCTGACGCACGCGATCGACGACCTGGACCAGCACCACCCGTCTTTGAGCCAGGGCCAGGTTTTGCTGCTGGTCGCGCCGGAGGCGACCACCAGGGTTCGGGCAGGTGCCATCTAACTAGACTTCGCCGCGTGACCGACACGGCCGAAGGCGCCGCAGCCCAGCTCGGCACGCGCGCGGTCAGCAACTCGGTCTTCATCCTCGTTGCGCGCACGGTTTCCAAAGCCATCTCGCTCGTCGTTGTCATCGTCCTCGCCAACGCGCTTGGCGACGCCAACTACGGGCGCTACACGACCCTCATCGTCTACTCGGGCCTTTTCGCCGTCATCGGCGACCTCGGGTTTCAATCGCTGTACACACGCGAGGCGGCCCGCAATCGCGCCGAGCTGGGCCATTACCTGGGCACGCTGATCGTCTTCAGGATCGGGCTCGCGGCGGCGGCGGCGGTCGTCTTCGGGATCGCGCTGGGATTGGGCACCGGCCTCACCACGCTGATCGTCCCGGGTGCCGCGCTCTTGACGGCGACTGCCTTTGCGACGCTGCTGCGCAACACCTTCTATTCCGTCGGCCGCGCGGAGTTCGACGCGATCGCCATCGTCGTCGAGACCCTGATCCAGGCGGGTCTCATCGTTTTCGGAGCGCGCCGCCACGCGGGAGTGGCCTATTACATCTGGGCCTATACCGCCTCGTACAGCTTCACGATCCTCTACTCGGTCGCCGTCATCCACCTCTTCCGCCTGGGTCGCATTCGGCTCGGCCTCGACGTGAATCTCATCTGGCGCTGGCTGCCTCTCGCTCTGCCTTTTGCTTTCACGTTCTTTCTGACCAACGTGTACTTCCGAGCCGGCTTCGTGATCCTGCAGCAGTTCCGGTCGTTTGCGGAAGTCGGTTGGTTCACCCTCGCCTACAAACCATTTGAGGCGCTGCAGTTCGTACCGCTGGCGATCCAGACCGTCGTCTATCCGTTGCTCGCGGTGTATTTCGTCAGCGATCCGTCCCGGCTCAAGGTCGCATACGAACGGTTCTTCAAGGTTCTCGTCTTGCTTGGATGGCCGCTCACAGTCGGCACCTTCGTTCTGGTCCATCCAATCAACCAGATCTTCAATCGGTCCGGTGAGTTCGCCCAATCGGAGCCGGCTCTACGCGTGCTGGCCTTCGGCATCGTGTTTCTTTTCGTCAACTCGGCTTTCTACGCGATGCTCAACGCGATGAACAGGCAAGGCCTGAACGCGTGGGCGACCGCGCTGGCAACGATCGTGGCCGTCGCGCTCAACCTCGCGGCGATCCCGTTATTCGGCTACATCGGCGCCAGCTTCGCCACAGTGTTGACCGAGGCCGCGCTGTGTACCTTCGGCTGGTGGTTCGTCCAGGTCAGGCGACCGGAGCTGCGCCTGGCCGTGGTGCGAATCGCATGGCGCATCGTGCTGGCCGGCCTGGTGATGGGGGCCGTCCTCTACTTGATCCGGCGCTATTCGATCTTTCTGACCGCGCCGGCAGGATTCGTCGTTTACGCGCTGGCGATCTACTTCGTCCGGGCGGTCGAACCGGAGGAATGGCGCCTCGCCAGGGACGGTCTGATCTCCCGTCTGCGACCGGCGTAACCCTCCCTCGGCGGGAGCCGTTGGATCGAGCGGGAAAGCGTAGAATCCTGCGCGCCCCCAACCAAGATGGCTCGAAACGTTCCTGATCGAATCAAGACCAAGGGGGGACACAGCCCCCGAGCGCGGATTCACGCCGCGTGGTCGCCGATCGGACAGAAGATGCGCCGGACGACGATGCTGCGCGGGCTCGGCGCCGTGCTCGCGATCATGCTCGTCCTCGGCCTCGGCGCCGACGCATACGCGCAGACCTTCTTCGACAGCCTGCCCTCGATCCAGGGCCTGGACTCCGCCGCGTTTGCCGGCGACACCCTGATCACGGACAGCACGGGCAAGGTCGAGCTGGCCGATGTCGGCAACCATGGCGACCACCGGCTGGCCGTGAAGTTGAAGGACATCTCTCCCGTTGCCGTCCAGGCCACCGTGGCCATCGAGGACAAGGGCTTCTACACCAACCCCGGCTTTGACATCAACGGCATCATCCGAGCCTTTATCGACAACATTCGCGCCGGCCACGTGGTCGGCGGCGGAAGCACCATCACCCAGCAGCTCGCCAAGCAGCAGTTTCTGACCCCGGACCAGACCTACAGCCGCAAGATCAAGGAGCTCGCGCTCGCGTACGAGCTGAGCCAGACCTACAGCAAAGACCAGATCATGGAGCTCTACCTCAACAAGAGCTTCTACGGCTCGCAGTCGTACGGCGTCGAGGCCGCGTCGCTGAGCTACTTCCAGATCCCTGCCTCCAAGCTGGACCTGGCGCAGGCGGCGATGCTGGCCGGCCTGCCGTCAGCTCCGACCGAGTGGAACCCTGTCCTGCATCCGGACGCGGCCAAGCTGCGCCAGACCGAGGTGCTGCGGGCGATGGTCCGCTCCAACTTCATCTCGCAAGAGGACATGGACAAGGCCGTCGCCGAGAAGCTCAACTACTCCGCGCCGACCAACAGCTTCAAGGCGCCCCACTTCGTCGACTACGTGCTCGCCGAGCTCCGCCAGCTCGGGTTTCAGCCCGGCCTCCAGCAGCTCAACGTCACGACCACGCTGGACTGGAACATGCAGCAG
>VBGE01000138.1 GCA_005880345.1 Chloroflexota bacterium
CAGCCATTGCGGCGCGATGCTCATCGGCAGCAGCACGCCGGACAACAAGAGGATCGGCAGCGCAGCGGTGAAGACGATCGGCGCGTAGGTGTCCTCGCTCTTGACGGCGAGCGCGACCGCGTAGGCGATGGACGCCGTGAGCAGGCCGATGAGCCCGATCAGCAACAGCACCACGACAACGCCGAGCGGATGGATGCTCAGGCCGAAGGGCAGCGCGATCAGGATCAGGATGAGCGACTGCAGGACAATCGAGAACATGTCGCGCAAGGCCCGGCCGAACAAGAGGGCCACGCGGCTGACCGGAGTGACGCGGAGCCGCTCGATCACCCCCATCCGGAGCTCGGAGATCAGGCTGAACCCGACGCCCGCCGCGCCGAACATGCCGAGCTGCACGAGCAGCCCAGGCACGAACACGTTGTAGGCGCCGCCGGGCGGAAAGCCTCGCATCGAGGCGATCGGCTTCAGCAGCGGCGCGAACAAGACCAGATAGAGGACCGGCTGCAGCACCCCGATGGCGACCCACGCCGGGTTGTGGATGAAGATCGAGAAGTAACGGCCGAAGACCAGCCACGTGTCGCGCAGGACTTTCATGCCGCCGTCTCGCGCAGCGAGCGCCCGGTCTGTCGGAGAAACACGTCGTCCAGGCTGGGCCGGTGCAGCTCGACGGTTTTGAGCTGCAGGTTGGCACTGTCGAGCAGGCGGAGGATCTGCGGCATCGCCACCTCGCCGCGATCCACATATAGAAGGACGAAGCCGTTCTCGACCTTAGCCTCGCGGACAAAGGGCTGGCCGTTGACGAGGTCGAACGCCAGCTGCTGGTCGCCGGCGATGCTCAGCGTCACGACGTCGCCCGCGATCGCACGCTTCAGGTCCTCCGGCGTGCCCTCGGCCACGATCTTGCCGTAGTCGATGATCGCGATGCGGTCGCACAAGGCGTCCGCCTCGTCGAGGTAGTGGGTGGTCAGAAAGACAGTCGTGCCTGCGTCGTGCATGCGCCGCACCTCGTCCCATACGCGGGCACGGCTCTGCGGGTCGAGGCCGGTGGTCGGCTCGTCGAGGAACAACAGCTCCGGGCCGTGGACCAGGCCGAGGCCGATGTCGAGGCGCCGCTTCTGCCCCCCGGAGTACGTGGCGACCTTGCGGTCGGCGGCACCCTCGAGCTCGAGCATCGCGATGAGCTCCGCGGCGCGCGTGCGCGCCTCCTCGACACTCATCCCATATAGCCGGCCCTGGAACACGAGCTCGCTGCGCCCCGTGATCTCTCGGTCGGCACCGCCGGCCTGGCCGACATAGCCGATGCGCTCCCGGATCCTGGCCGGCTCGGACGCGAGGTCGCAGCCCGCGACGCGGGCTGTGCCGCCGCTCGGCGGCAGCAAGGTCGCCAGCATGCGCAGCGTGGTCGTCTTGCCCGCGCCGTTGGGGCCGAGGAAGCCGAAGATCTCTCCCCGCTGGACACGCAGGTCCACGCCGACCACCGCCTCGACCTGACGCTGGCGGGACTTGAACACACGGCGCAAACCGCGCGTCTCGATTACTGCTTCAGGATTTGCCCCGTCCATCCGCCCGCATTTTCCCGGAAACCAGCGCGTGCCCGCCGGTGAGCATCTCCCAGAACGACTCCTGCGCCGGACCGCCCCGACCATGCCGCCGCACAGCAGTGATCGAGCGCGCGACAGGCGCTACGGGAAGCCGCTTCAGGAAACCCGCCGAGATGTCCGCCGCGACCGCGCGCTTCGAGAGCGCCGCGAAGCCCAGGCCGGCGAGCGTCGCCGCCCGAACGTACTCGGGGTGACCGAGATTGAGTGTGTCCACCGCGTCGTAAGCGTCGCCCAGCATCTCCCGCACGTTGCGCTCGGCCGACCACTGCGGGCCGCGCCCAAGGTAGCGATGGGCGATGAAATCGGCCGGTCCAGGATGCTGGACGTGCGCGAGCGGGTGGTCGCGGTGGGCCACCAGCACCAACTCGTCCTTGGTGAGCTCGACAGCCAGGAGCTGTGGGTCGATAGCACCCTCGATGACGGCGCAGTCCAGCGTGCCGGTGAGGACGCCTCGGTTCAGGTCGGCCGATGGCTCGACAACGATGCTGAGCTTGATGCCGGGGTGCCGGCGCGTGAACTCGGCAAGGTAGGGCGGGACGTAGTAAGTGGCGCAGGTGGGGCTGGCGCCCAGGTGGAGCGATCCCGCCTGCAGCTGCTTGGCGGCCTGGGCAGAGTCTTCGATGACCTCGACGGCCCGCAGGGCCGCACGACAGGTTTCGGCGAGGGAGCGGCCCGCGTCGGTGAGGCGGACCCGGCGGCCGTCACGTTCCAGCAGCTGGACTCCCACGGCCTGCTCGAAGTGCCGGATCTGCTGAGTGACCGCGCCCTGGGTCAGAAAGAGCGACGCAGCCGCCCGGGAGATGTGCTCGCTCTCGGCGACCGCCACAAATGAGCGCAACTGCTCGAGCGTGAATGCGGGCTTGCGCATGCCGACATATTAGCCAAGCTTATGGAAAGCATTACAAACAATTGAGCCAATGAACTTAATGAAAGCTGAAGTCAAGCGTTAGACCAGTTACCGTTCACAACAACTCGCGAGCTTTCGCGGGAAAGGAGGGAAGTAACGATGGGGTGGCGTTCCGGCCGCCGACAAAGCGGCCAGGGCATGGTCGAATATGCCCTGATATTGGTCCTCGTTTCGATCGTCGTCATCGTGATTCTTTTGACCATGGGCAACCAGATCAACAACGTTTTCTCGAACGTCGTCGCCGCTCTGGGCGCCTAGACACATCTCAGCCACGGAGGGGGCTTCCGCCCCCTCCGGCGCCGCTTGGCCGATAGTTAGCCGCATGCCCCAGCCGTGGTGGCGCAGCGCGGTCTTCTACCAGGTGTACGTCCGGAGCTTCGCCGACTCCAACGACGACGGCATCGGCGACCTGGCCGGAATCACCTCGAAGCTCGGCTACATCCGCGACCTGGGCGTCGACGCGATCTGGCTGACGCCGTTCTACCCGTCACCACAGAAAGACCACGGGTACGACGTGGCCGACTATTTCGGTGTCAATCCCGAGTACGGCACGCTCGAGGATTTCGACCACCTGCTCGGCCGGGCTCACGACCTGCGTCTGAAGGTGCTCGTCGACATCGTGCCCAACCACACGTCTGACCAGCACGAATGGTTCCAGGCCGCCATCTCTTCGGCGGACGACGAGTACCGCGCGCGCTATCACTTCGCCGACCCCAAGGCGGACGGCGCACCGCCCAACAACTGGACCTCATCCTTCGGCGGTCCCGCCTGGTCGCCCGAGCCGAACGGCAAGCAGTGGTACCTGCACCTCTTCGCGCCGGAGCAGCCGGACCTGAACTGGTGGCACCCGGAGGTGCCCAAAGAGTTCGAGCGCATCCTGAAGTTCTGGCTCGACCGGGGCACCGACGGTTTCCGGATCGATGTCGGCTCGGCCCTCTTCAAGCGCAAGGACCTGGCCGACCGGCCGCTGGTTGGCGACCGAATCACCGGTGCGGCGCGCTTCGACTCGGCCTTCGGCATCATCGACCAGCCCCAGCTCCACGACGTCTACCGGAGCTGGCGGCGGATTGCCAACGAATATCAACCCGATCGAGTGCTGGTGGGCGAGATCTTCGATCCGCGCCGGCACGCGAAGTACATCGTGCCGGACCAGCTGCATATGGCCTTCGCGCTCATCCACACCCAGTGGGAAGCAGGGCAGTGGCGGCGCTCGATCGAGGTCATGCAGGAAGCGCTTCGCGGGCCTGGCGCCGAGCCAACCTGGACTCTGGCCAACCACGACGTCGTCCGGCCGGTGACACGGCTGGGTGGCGGCTCGCTGGGCAGGGCACGGGCCCGTGCCGCGCTCCTGCTCCTCCTCGGCCTCCCGGGCCAGGTGTTCCTGTACCAGGGCGAGGAGCTCGGCCTGGAAGAGGTGGACGTGCCGGATGACAAACGGCAGGATCCAGTCTTCTTCCACACCAACGGCCGGCAGCCCGGCCGCGATGGGTGCCGGGTCCCGCTTCCCTGGCGTCGCGGGCAACCTCATGCAGGCTTTTCGGCGGCGGAGCCCTGGCTGCCGATGCCGGCCAGCTGGGACGGCCTGGCGGTGGATGTGCAGGCGGGTTCGGCGGCGTCGATGCTCGGACACTTCAGGCGCGCGTTGGCGGCGAGGCGCGAGCTGGGCGGCCGGCTGCCCGGCCGGATCGAGTGGCTGGAGGTAGGTCCGGCCGTAACGGCTTACCGGCGCGGGCCGCTGGAGGTCGTGTGCAACTTTGGCCGGCGGCAGGCGCGGCTTCGGATGGACGGCAGGCTACTGATGGGAAGCGACCCGCTGGTGAGCTCAAGCCACGGCCGGCTGCACCTGCCGGCCAGCTCGGCCGCCTGGCTGTATCCGGTAGCCAGGCCATTTTCGCCTGCTTTGACGCCCGCTGTGGCGCAGGGTATGTCGCCGTTCAGCCCCCGGTACATCAACCGTGAGCTGTCCCGTCTCGACTTCGACGAACGGGTGCTGGCCATGGCCGAAGACCCGAAGCTGCCGCTCCTCGAGCGAGTGCGGTTCCTTGCCATCTTCAGCCAGAACCTCGATGACTTCTTCCAGGTCCGGGTCGCCGGTCTCAAGGAGCAGGTCCTCGCCGCCGTCGCAGTCGCGTCGCCCGACGGAATGTCGCCGCTCGACCAGCTGAAGGCGATTCGATCGCGCGTCGAAGGCCTGGTCGAGAGGCAGGTCGGCATCTACAAGCGCGACATCCTGCCCGCCCTCGGGCAGTCGGGCATCACGATCGTGCGCGGCGAGGAAGTGAGCAAGAAGGAGCTGTCTCAGCTCCACACCGTGTTCCGCGAGCAGATCTTCCCGGTGCTCACACCGCTCGCGGTCGATCCCGGCCACCCGTTCCCGTACATGTCGCACCTCTCGTTGAACCTCGCTGTCATCGTGCGCGACCCGCAGCGCAAACAGCAGAGATTCGCGCGCGTCAAGGTGCCACCCGTGCTGCCTCGATTCATCCCGCTCATCGAGGGCGAGCGATACGTGCCGCTCGAGGACGTGATCGCGCTGCATCTGACCGCGCTGTTCGCCGGCATGGATATCGTCACGCAGAGCCCTTTCCGGGTCACGCGCGATGGCGACCTCGACGACGTCGACAGCGACGCAGAGGACCTGCTCGCGGCAATCCAGACCGAGCTGCGTCGGCGGCGCCGCCACGCGCGCGTCGTCCGCCTCGAGGTGGACCCAGGCATGTCGGCCGAGGTGCTGGAGCTCCTCACGCGCGAGCTGGAGCTGCAGCCCCCCGACATCTACCAGGTGGACGGCCTGCTCGACATCGGCAGCCTGCACTTTTTTTCGCAGCTCGACCGGCCCGACCTGAAGGAAGAGCCGTGGACGCCGACCACGCAGCCGCGGCTGCGCGGCATTGCTGCCGAGGTACCGGATCTGTTCGCGGTGCTTCGGGCGGGCGACATCATCGCGCACCACCCCTATGACTCGTTCGCGACCTCGGTGGAGGCGTTCATCGACCATGCGTCGAGCGATCCCGAGGTGCTGGCCATCAAGCAGACGCTTTACCGCACGTCAGGGAACGCGAGCCCCATCGTCCGAGCGCTCATTCGCGCCGCGGAGCGCGGCAAGCAGGTGGTCGCGCTGGTCGAGATCAAGGCCCGCGGCGACGAGCAGGCAAACATCGGTTGGGCCCGCGCCCTGGAAGAGGCCAACGTTCACGTGGTGTACGGGTTGCTCGGCCTGAAGACGCATGCCAAGGTCACGCTGGTGGTGCGGCGTGAGGGCGGCCATATCCAGCACTACCTCCATGTCGGCACCGGCAACTACAACCCGAACACCGCCCGCATCTACGAGGACGTGAGCCTTCTGTCTGCAGACTCAGACCTCGGCGCCGACGTGACCGAGCTCTTCAACCTGCTCACCGGCTACAGCCGCCAGAGTCGCTACCGCAAGCTGCTGGTGGCGCCGACGAACCTTCGCAGCGGGATCACGCAGCTAATCGAGCGCGAGGCGGTGGTTGGCGGCCGGATCATCATCAAGGTCAACAACCTGATCGACCAGGAGATCATCGACGCGCTGTACGACGCGTCACAGTCGGGCGCGCACATCGACCTGCTGGTGCGCAGCATGTGCTCGCTGCGTCCGGGTGTGCCGGGGCTGTCGGACCGGATCCGCGTGCGCTCCATCGTCGGCCAGTTCCTGGAGCACTCCCGCATCTTCTCGTTCGGCAACGCCGGCCGGCCCGAGTACTACCTGGGCTCCTCCGACCTGATGCCGCGCAACCTGGACCGCCGCGTCGAGGCGGTCGTGCCGGTGACCGATCCCAGGCTGCGCGTGCGCCTCCAGCAGATCCTCGATGTGTCGCTCGCGGACGACGTTCTGGCGTGGGACCTTGGTCCGGATGGTGCGTGGCACAAGGTGCCGACGGTGCGGGCCATCAATTCGCACGCGAGATTCAAGGAGCTGGCGCTCGAGAGTGCGCACGGCAACGGCCTGAGCGGCGTCCCGCACATATAACCAGTGCTCGAGCGAGAGGTAAAGCTCGGGGCCGGGCCTGCCTTCCACCTCCCCGACCTGGCCGGGGTCATCGAAGGAGTAGCCGTCGCACCGCCGGAGACGGTGCGCATGGAGACCGTCTACTACGACACCCCGGACCTGCGGCTGGCGCGCTGGGGCGTGTCACTGCGGCACCGCGCCGGCGAAGGCTGGACTCTCAAGCTCGCGCCCCCGCCCTCCGCACCCGGCAAGCCGGCGGCGGTGCTGGAGCGCGATGAGCTGACATTCGAGGGCAGCGCCAAAAAGCCGCCCGACCGCGCGCTCGACATGGTACGCGCGTACGTTCGCAAGTCCCAGCTGGTGCCGGTCGCGCGGCTGTCGACCACGCGCCGCAGGGTCCGCCTCGTCGACGCCACCGGGACGCGCGTGGCTGAGGTCGTCGACGACGAGGTCTCGGTGCGCGACGGGCGCCGCGTGGCGGCTCGGTTCCGGGAGATCGAGGTCGAGGTGCCCAGCACCAACGGCGCCCATGGGGCCGAGGGGGCCGAGATCATCACTCCCCTCGTCACGCGCCTGCGCGGCGCCGGCGCGGGCGCGCCGGACCCGACTCCGAAGCACATTCGGGCCCTCGGCCCGCGGGCGATCGAACCCCCCGAGGTGGCGCCCGAACCGCTGCTGCCCAACGCGCCGGCCAAAGACGTGATCCGATACACGCTCGCCGAGTCGGTCGCGGCGTTGCTGCACCACGACCCTCCAACCTGCGCACGTTCGCGCCGATGCTCGACGTGGAGTGGATCGATCCCCTCCGTTCCGAGCTCGGCTGGCTGGCCATGGGCCTGGGCGCGGTGCGCGACCGCGAGGTCCTGCTCGAGCGGCTGCGCCTGCGCACCGACTCCCTGCCGGCCAATGACCAGCGTTCGGCGCAATCGCTGCTGCAGCTGCTTGGGTTGGAGATCGACGGGCTCCGAAAGAAGCTGCTGGAGGACCTCGACTCGCAGCGCTACATCGACCTGCTCGAGAACCTGGTCGCGGCCGCGCATGCGCCGGTGACATTGCCCGACGCCGAGCAGCCTGCCGCGTCGGTGCTCCCCGCCCTCGCCACGACACCCTGGAAGCGCCTTCGCTCGGCGGTCAAGCAGCTGCCCGACAATTCGAACGACCCGGAGCTGCACCGCATCCGCATCCTCGCCAAACGAGCGCGGTATGCCGCTGAGGCGGTCGCGCCGGTGGCGGGACCGGCGGCCGAAGCGTTCGCCAGGGCAGCGGCAAAGTTGCAGACGATCCTTGGCGAGCACCAGGACAGCGTCACCGCGCAGGCATGGCTGCGGTCGGTGAAGGTGAGCGGGCGACGCGCGTTCGTCGCCGGCGAGCTGATCGCATTCGAGCGCCTGGCCGCGGACGACGCGCGCGCGAAGTGGCGCAAGGTGTGGGGCCGACTCGACAGCAAGCGCCTCCGCGGCTGGATGCCCTGAAAGCAGCCAGGTTGCGCACGTTCTATGCCGTGCGGCACGCCAAGGCGGGCAGCCGCAGCGAGTGGACCGGCGACGACCGCAAGCGCCCGCTGAACAAGAAGGGACTCGAGCAGGCGGAAAAGCTCGTCTCATTGTTGGCCCGGTACCCGATTGCGGCCATCTATTCGAGCGGCTACCTGCGCTGCGTGCAGACGGTGCGGCCGCTCGCGCGCTCGCGCAAGCTCGAGGTCAAAGTCTCGCCGTCACTCGAAGAGGGCCATGGCCTCGAGGGTCTGACCGAGTTCCTCGGCGACCGCAGCCTCGACGACGTGGTCCTCAGCACGCACGGCGACATCATCGACGAGCTCGTCGAGGATCTGGTCGCGCGCGAGGTGATAGAGCCGGGCGAAGGCGGCATCGACAAGGGCGCGACGTGGCTGCTCGAGGCAGACGAGCATGGGATGGCGGTACGGGCGCGGTACATACCGGCTCCATAGACTGAACTAGCCTTTCTCCAATGACGGTCACGTTGCGGGGACCTGGCCTGACCGAGGACCAGGTGGTCGCGGTAGCCCGTCATGGCGAGAAGGTCGCCCTCGCCGCCGCGGCCCGAACCCGCATGGAGCGGAGCCGCGCCCGGGTCGAGCGTGCTGCCACGTCACGCGAGCCCGTGTACGGCGTATCGACGGGCTTTGGCGCCCTGGCGGGCACACGGGTCGCGCCCCTCCGCCAGCCGGAGCTGCAGCTTGCGTTGATCCGCTCGCACGCGGCGGGCGTCGGTCCGCCGGTCGACGAGGAGGTGGTGCGTGCCGCGATGCTGCTGCGCGCGCGCACGCTCGCGATGGGACTGTCCGGCGTCCGGCCCGTGCTCGTCGAGGCAATGATCGCGATGCTCAACGAAGGCGTCACCCCGGTGGTGCCGCGATACGGGTCGGTTGGGTGCAGTGGCGACCTCGCGCCGCTCGCGCATATCGGTCTGGCCCTCGTCGGCGAGGGGGAGGTGCTGAACGGAAAAGATGGCACACGACCGGCGGCGCAGGCATTGAAGTCGGCGAAGCTGAAGCCGGTCAAGCTCGAGACCAAAGAAGGTCTGGCGCTGATCAACGGCACCGATGGCATGCTCGGCATGCTGCTGCTCGCCTGCGCTGATGCCGAACTGCTCTTCAAGACCGCGGACGTGACCGCCGCAATGTCCGCGGAAGCACTGCTCGGCACCGATCGCGTGTTCCAGGCGCGCCTCCAGGAGGTGCGGCCCCATCCCGGTCAGATCGCGAGCGCGGCCAACCTTGCATCGCTGATGCACGGCTCGCAGATCGTGGCGTCGCACCGCCATTCGCAGCATGCGGTCCAGGACTCGTACTCGGTGAGGTGCAGCCCCCAGGTGGCCGGCGCTGGGAGGGACACGCTCGATTTCGCGCGCCGCGTCGCCGAGGTCGAGCTGGGCTCCACGATCGACAATCCCATCGTGCTCGAGAACGGCGAGGTGGAGTCGACGGGCAATTTCCACGGCGAGCCTTTGGCTTTCGCCGCCGACTTCCTGGCCATCGCTGCGGCTGAGATCGGCTCAATTGCGGAACGCCGCGTCGACCGGCTTCTCGACCCGCATCGCTCGCAAGGACTGCCGCCATTTCTTGCCGAAGAGCCTGGCGTCAACTCCGGGCTCATGGTCGCCCAGTACACGGCCGCGGCGCTGGTGGCCGAGAACCGCCGTCTGGCCGCTCCGGCGAGCGTCGACTCGGTGCCCACCTCCGGCATGCAGGAAGACCACGTTTCGATGGGTTGGGGCGCGGCGCTGAAGCTGCGCGCGGTGCTCGAAAATGTCGCCTCGATCCTGGCGGTCGAGCTGTGCGCGGCGGCTCGCGCGCAGGAGATGCGGCGGCCACTCGAGGCTTCGGCGGCAACGTTCGCGGTGCGCAACGCGCTGCGCAAGGTGGTGGCCGGCCCCGGCCCGGACCGGTTCGTGGCCCCGGAGCTGGCTGCGGCGGTCGGCCTGATCCGGAGCGGTGCGGTGGTCGAAGCGGCGGAGCAGGTCATCGGGAAGCTCCGGTGAGCCGCGCCGTCCGTGCGCCGCGTGGGTCGGAGATCACATGTCTCGGCTGGCCCCAGGAAGCCGCGATGCGGATGCTCATGAACAACCTCGACCCGGAGGTGGCCGAGCGCCCTGAGGACCTCGTCGTTTACGGCGGCACCGGCAAGGCCGCGCGCTCGTGGGAGGCTTACGACGCGATCGTCCGCGAGCTGCGCCGGCTGCGAGGCGACCAGACGCTTCTCGTCCAGTCGGGCAAGCCGGTGGGGGTGTTCGAAACGCACGAGTGGGCGCCCCGCGTCCTCATCTCGAACTCGATGCTGGTGCCGGAGTGGGCGACGTGGGAGGAGTTCCGCCGGCTCGAGGCGCTCGGCCTGACGATGTACGGCCAGATGACCGCGGGGTCCTGGATCTACATCGGCACGCAGGGCATCCTGCAGGGCACGTACGAGACGTTCGCCGCGGTCGCGCGGAAGAGGTTCGGCGGCACCCTCGCCGGCACCATCACGCTGACGGCGGGGCTAGGCGGCATGGGCGGGGCGCAGCCGCTCGCGATCACGCTCAACGGCGGGGTGGCGTTGTGCGTGGAGGTCGACGACGAGCGCATCGCGCGCAGGCTCGAGCATCGCTACCTCGATGTGCGCGCTGAAAATCTCGATGACGGCCTTCGGCTCGCGTATGAGGCAAGGCAGGCCAAGCGCGCAGTGTCGATTGGCGTGCCGGGCAACGCGGCCGACGTGTTTCCCGATCTGGCGCGGCGCGATTTTCCGATTGACATCGTGACCGACCAGACGCCGGCCCACGACCCGCTGAGCTATGTGCGGGCCGGCCTTTCTCCCGAGGACGCGGCCGAGCTCCGCCTGGACGATCCCGACGCGTACGTCAAGCGCGCGCGGGAGAGCATGGCGCGCCAGGTCGACGCGATGGTGATGCTCCAGGACCGCGGTGCGGAAGTGTTCGACTACGGCAACAGCCTGCGCGCCGAGGCGCGCCTGGGCGGCAGCACGCGCGCCTTCGACTACCCAGGCTTCGTTCCGGCTTACATCCGGCCCCTGTTCACCGAGGGCAAGGGACCGTTTCGCTGGGTCGCGCTGTCTGGCGATCCCGCGGACATCGCGGCCACCGATCGCGCGATGCTGGACGAGTTCTCCGACGACCCCGCGCTGGTGCGCTGGATCAAGGCCGCGGCGGAGCGCGTCAGCTACCAGGGCTTGCCGGCCCGCATCTGCTGGCTCGGCTACGGAGAGCGCGCACGCGCTGGGCGGCGTTTCAATGAGCTCGTGCGCAAGGGCGAGGTGGGCGCGCCGATCGTGATCGGCCGCGACCATCTTGACTCGGGCTCGGTCGCGTCGCCGTACCGCGAGACGGAGGCGATGCAGGACGGCTCGGACGCGATCGCCGATTGGCCGATCCTCAATGCATTGCTCAACACCTCGAGCGGGGCGTCGTGGGTGAGCGTGCACCACGGTGGCGGCGTGGGCATCGGGCGCTCCATCCACGCGGGCATGGTGGCTGTCGCGGATGGCTCCGCCGAAGCGGACAAGAAGCTCGAGCGGGTGCTCACCAACGACCCCGGCACCGGGGTCATGCGGCACGCCGACGCCGGCTACGAGCGTGCAGTCGAGGTGGCGCGCGAGCGCGGCGTCCACATTCCCATGCTGGACGAGTGAAAGGCTCGGGGCGCTGGCACGCCGAGCAGGCGTGGCTGGGCCATCGCGCCGAGAACGTGCTGATCGAAGTCCACGACGGCCGCATCACGTCGATCGAGGAGGGCACGCCCGCACCGCCGGACGCGACCGCGCTGCACGGCTGGACCATCCCTGGCCTGGCCAACGTGCACAGCCACGCCTTTCAGCGCCTGCTGCGCGGCGAGATCGAGTCGGGTGGCGGCGATTTCTGGGAGTGGCGGGCGCAGATGTATCGCTTCACCGAATGGGACCCGGCCGACTACTTCAAGCACGCTCAGCTCGTCTTTCGCGAGATGCTCGAGGCGGGGATCACCGCGGTCGGCGAGTTCCATTACCTACACAGCCATGGCAACGGGCTCGGCGAGGCGCTGATCGACGCGTGCTACCTGCGGGGCGGTCTCGATGGCCGTCCGTTGGAGGCGGAGCAGCTCACGTTCTCCGACGGCGATGCGGACAGCTGGGCGCTGCGCATGGACCAGATGAAAGACACCGACGGCGCGCGACTGGCCGCGGCCATCCACAGCGTGCGCGCGGTCGATTCGGAATCGATGCGCATCGTCGCGACGTATGCGCGCGAGCGGCGCATGCCCCTGCACGTCCACCTCGCGGAGCAGCCGGCGGAGGTCGAAGAGTGCCTCGCAGTCGAGGGCTGCACACCGGCTGAGCTGCTCGAGCGCGAAGGCATCCTCGGCCCCGACCTCACCGCCGTGCATGCGATCCACGTCAGCGAGCACGACATCGCGCTCCTTGGCGAGAACGAGGTGACGATCTGCGCGTGTCCGACAACGGAACGCGACCTTGGTGACCGCATCGGTCCGCTGAGCGCGCTCGCCGAGGCGGGATGCGGATTGAGCGCGGGCAGCGATTCCAACGCGGTGACGGACATCCTCGAAGAGGTCCGCGCCCTCGAGCTCGACCAGCGCCGCGCGACCGGGCGGCGTGTGTTGCACCAGCCGGAGGATCTTCTGCGCGCCGCGACCGCCGGCGGGATGCGCGCTCTCGGTTGGGACGCGGGCGAGCTGCGCGAGGGAATGCTGGCCGATTTCATCACCCTCGACCAGCCGGGTGTCCTGTGGCGCGAGCTCAAGCCGTCGTACCTCGTGTTTGGCCTGTCCGCCTGCGATGTGACCAACGTGGTGGTCGGCGGACTGACCGTCGTCAGCCGATGAAGCGGCTGCGCAACATCGGCAGGCTGTTCACGGGCACGCCGGAGGGCGTCGTCGAAGATTCCGCGGTGATCCTCGACGGGGAGGTCATCGCATGGTGCGGCAAGCACGGAGAAGAGCCGCACGAGCTGCTGGAGTCGGTCATCGATGACCACGACTGCGCGGGCGGCCTGGTCACCGCGGGCCTGATCGATGCGCACACGCACCCCGTCTATGCGGGTGACCGGATGGCCGAGGTGGCGATGCGCTCAGCCGGCGCGTCCTATGCGGAGGTGGCAAAGGCCGGCGGGGGAATCCGCGCCACGGTCAGCGCGACGCGTGAGGAGTCGGTCAGTGCGCTGGAAACCGATACCGCGCGGCGCCTGTGGCAGTGGCTCGAAGGTGGTGCGACCACGGTCGAGGCGAAGACTGGATATCACCTGGAACGAGAGGGTGAGCTGGAGGCCACGCGCCTGCTCGCGAGGCTGGCCCGGCGCATGGACCTGCCCCGCATCGAGATCACGTTTCTCGCCGCTCACGCGCTGCCGCCGGACCGGTGGGCGCGCTTAGCCTCGTATGCGAAACAGGTCGCCGAGTGGTGCGACGACGCCTATCTGGCCGGCGCGCGATTCTGCGACGTGTTCTGCGACCGCGGTTATTTCAGCGTGCCGCAGTCGCGCTCGATCCTGAAGGCAGGTTTGAAGGCGAAGCTCATTCCGCGCATCCACGCCGACGAGCTGGAGCGCACCGGCGGCTCGCGTCTCGCGGCGGAGCTGCATGCGGTGTCGGCCGACCACCTGCTGCGCGCAAACCGTGGCGACGCGGTCGCGCTGGCCAAAGCCGGGGTCGTGGCCACGCTCGCGCCCGGAACTGCCCTTTCCATCGGCAAGCTCCCGCCCGTCAAGGACCTGGTGGATGCGGGGGCGGTCATCGCGCTCGGCACCGACCACAATCCGGGGACGAGCGGCATCACGAGCATGAGCGTGGTGGTCGCCCTGGCCGTGGCCGTGTTCAAGCTGTCGGTCGAGCGGGCCCTTCTGGCCGCCACACTCGGCGGGGCGTACTCGCTCTCCCGTTCAGACCGAGGCGTCGTGGCCACGCACAAGCTGGCCGATCTCGTCCTATGGGAGGCCGAGCACGAGGGAGCTTTTGCATGGGCCTACGGGCTGAAGCCGCGGGCCGTGTGGTTGAGAGGCGCGCAAGTTTTTGCTTCGTAATAGGTTGCTAAAAGCGTGCAATCAGCCTATAAGTTGCACCTGAACGGCCGCCGCTCAGCAAATTCGAATCCACCGCGGTCGAAAATGGAGGAAGGCAACTAGTGGCTAAGTGGAACCCCCTGGCATTGAAGATTCTCATGTGGGTAGTGGGAGTCTTGATGGTAGTCAGCTCGGCGGCGAGCTTCGTCGGAGTCTCGGTCATCCCCACCAACGAGGGCATCGCCGGTGCGGTGACTGCGCCGGTGGCCGGCATCGCGTTCGGTGCAGGCATCATGATCGCCGGCTTCGACCCGATCGCGAACATCAGCTGGGTCCGCGCGGTGGTCGTCTACGCGATCCTCGAGGTCGTCTACAACATCTTCACCCAGATCGCCATCGGGACCTTCGACATCGTCGCGTTCATCGTCGCGATCCTCGTCGCGGTGATCATCCTCGTCCTTTACCCCAACAAGCCGGCCCTGTGGATGCAGACCGGGTCGACATCCGGAGCGCGCGCGTAAGCAGCCGACTCACGATTTCTTAAGGGGCGGCATTTGCCGCCCCTTTTTGTTTTCGCGGGGGAGGCAGGCCTCTCCCCGGGGCAGCTCAGTCAGTTATGACTTCGGTGCTGGCGAGCTCGTCCTGCAGTGGCCGTCGCGTGATCCAGTAGGCGGGCAGCAGGGCGAGCCTGAATATCGCTTGGGCCGGCGTCAGGCGCGAAGCGTCCACCGCCACCACCCGCTGGCGCATCACCAATCCTCCCAGGGTGCGGCCGCTGATGCTCCAGCACGCGACGTGATAGGCCGCGGCGATCACCAACGTACGGCGCAGCCGGCGCCGCCGGCGGCCGATGAAACCGGCCAGCGTGAAGCAGAACGCGACGTCGATCATGGCCGCCCTGCGGCGATCTCGGGGTCCAGCCGGCGGGCCAGGCGCGGGCTCGCGGCCGCGCAGCCGGAGGAGATAGAGCCGCGTAAAGAGCTGGTGGACCTGGAGGTGGGTGAGGACGTAGATCGGCCGTGGCAGGCGAGGGGGGTAGCCGCTCGCGGTTGCCACCACGCGGCCATCCGCAGCCTGGATGCGCCAGCGGCCACCGGGCCGCCGGGCCAGGAGCCCGCCTTCGATCGGCCATTCGACGGCGTCGGTGGTCACGCGGGGCGGCCCAAACCTGAGGAGTTCGATCGGGCCGAGGGTCACCGCGTTGTCGCGGACCCTCACGAGGCCGAAGGTGACCGCGGGCAGCGTCTCAACGTATGCGTCGCGCAACTGGCCGCCGGTTAGAGACGAAGCGATCCCAACCTCGGCTGTGGTCGACACCGCGCCGTCATTCCAGGTCACCACCCGAATATCTTCGTTGCATGGCTCGGCTGGAGTTCGATGCGAGCGTGACCGTGAAGGCGGCACCCGAGCGCGCCTTCGATTACTTCGCCGACTACCGGCACGTGGCCGGCGTGCTGGAGGAGGTGCGCCGCTGGGAGCCGATCGGGGAGAAGTCGAGCGGGGTCGGGGCGCGGTTCAACGTCGAGATGCAGACTCTCGGGTTTCCGCTGCGCAGCGTCCTGCGGTTGTCGCGGTGGCGTCGCCCGGCCGAGATCGGGTGGGTGTCAGAGTCAGGACCCGTCCGGCAGGAAGGCGGCTTCCGCTTCACGCAGGTCGCAGGTGGCACACGGATCGAGCTTCGCATCGCCTATGAGCCGCCCGGCTTCGTGGTCGGGACGGCGATCGCGCGGCGCCTCGACCCCTTGATTCGGGGGCGTCTGCAGAAGGCGCTCGAGCGAATTCGGGAACAGCTCGAGTCCTAAGCTTGGCCGGGTGAAGCTCACGCGCGAGGCGGGCGACATCCTGGGCAAGGCCTCGATCGGCATGCTCGCGCTGCGCTCGGGGCGCCTGCCGCTGGTCAATCCCGCAGTGTTCAGCTTCGCGCGCGGCTCGGTGTGGATGACGACTTCGCGCTACGCCGCCAAGACGATCATCGCCCGCCGCGACCCCCGCGCCGCGTTCCTGGTCGACGGTGGCACCAAAGCGGTGCTGCTGCGCGGGACGGCCGAGGTGCTGGACCCGCTGAAGGTGGCCAGCCAGGTCCGCGCGATGCTCGAAGGGCCGGGATACGCGCTCGGCATGGCCGAGTACGCGCTGCGCAACGCTCCGTTCTTCGCGGGCTACGCTCTCGACATTGCTCGGCTGCCACGCGAGTGGATGCCGTACAACCGCGTCGTGCTGCGGTTGCGCCTGACCGTGGCCGACCTGGTCGAAGGCGCTCCTTTTCCGCCGGCGCAGGCGGCGCGGGTGCCGGCAGTCCCCGCTGAGGTGAGCCGGCGCCTCGCAGGCGTGTCGCGAGCGTATGCGTGCTGGATCGAGGGCGGCGTGCCCGTGCTACGGCCGGCGTTCTGGGAGGTCGACCGCGGCCAGGTCACGGTCGCCCCGACCAGCGGCCGCCCGCGAGTGGGGTCGCCCGGCGCTCTAGTCGTCGAGTCGCATCACCGCTTCCGGCCCTCGATGATGGTCGGGGCTTGCATCCGCGGCACGTTCGCGCCGTCGAGCGACGGCGACTCTATCGCTGAGCGGTATGGGCTCGCGCCTCCCGAGGTGCCGCCGGTGATCGACCTGAAAGTCGAGCGCGTCACGTCCTGGCGTGGGTTCGCCATCACGACCGCCGCGCCGCGCGGCGCGCGTCACCTGCGCATGGCGGAAGGCTGATGGCTCGACCCGCAGCGCCGGGAGTACGCATCCGCAAGTGGAGCGCCGGGCAATGGACCGAAGCGCCGGACGCGGTCGTGACCGAGGAGCCGCTGCAGCTGATGCTCGACGGCGAAGAGCTTTCTGTGGTGATGCGCACGCCGGGCAATGACGTCGAGCTGGCCGCGGGCCTGATGTTCGCGGAGGGCATCGTGCGGTCGCGCGACGAGATACGGCTGATGCGAATCAGCGCTGAGTCCGGCGAGACCGAGCCGCGCATTGCAGTCGAGTCGTCGATCGTCGAGTCGAACCAGGTCGACGTCCGCCTTGCCGGTGAACCCCGACGCAGACCGGAGCGATCGATGCTCGCCAGCTCGGCGTGCGGCGTGTGCGGCGCGGTCCTGATCGAGGATCTGCGTCGGGACCTGGCGGTGCTGCCGGCGGGTCCATCGTTGGCAGCGGCCCTGTTGCCCTCGCTGGTGGAGAGGATGCGCTCGGGTCAGGGTGTATTCGAGCGCACTGGCGGGCTTCATGCGGCCGGATTGTTCGACGCGGCAGGCGAGCTGATCTGCATGCGCGAGGATGTGGGCCGGCACAACGCTGTCGACAAGGTGGTCGGCCGAATGCTGCTCGACGGCCGGATCCCAGCCCGAAACACGATTCTTGTCGCCAGCGGTCGTGCGGGTTACGAGATCGTGCAGAAAACCATCACCGCCGGAATCCCGGTGCTCGCCGCCGTGGGCGCACCCTCGAGCCTGGCGGTTGCCCTGGCGCGCGACTTCAACCAGACGCTCATCGGCTTCCTGCGGGGTGAGCGGTTCAACGTGTATTCGGCGTCCGAGCGACTGACGTAGGTTTGCATCGAGCCGTGATCTCGGTTGTCCTCCAGCGGCCGCTGGCGCGCGCCCTCGTGATGTCCGCTTACGTGCTGGGGGTCGAGTGGGCGCGGGCCCTGGTCATGCGGGCGCCGGGGGCGATGTTTCCTGCCTTGATCCTGGGCGGCGCGGCGCTCGTGCTGGCCGCGGCCGGATGGCAACCGAAGCGGCTCGGCATCGGCCGCGACCGGCTCCTCCTTCGGATCCTTGGCGGCCTCGCGCTGGGTGTCGTCCTGCTCCTGCCCGCGGCGGTGCGTCCGGGTTCAGCCCCGTTGCTGCCGTTCGGTTTAGCGGTCGCTGCGATTGCGATCTCGATCGGCGAGGAGATCGCCTTCCGCGGCGCCCTTTACGCGGCGCTGGAGGACGTGGGCGGGGCGCCGGTCGCCATCCTCGGGTCCACGGTGCTGTGGACGGCGGCACATGCGCTGTCGCATCCGCCTGCATTTCTCGGCGCCGTTTTTGCCGCAGGACTGGTGCTCGCGCTGTGGCGCTGGGCATGCAGGGACCTGGTTGGACCGGTCGTGGGCCATGTCCTGGCGGACCTCGCACTGTGAGGCGACCGGCGCTGCTCGCGGCGGCGGCGGTGGCGTACGTGCTTGCCGCGTGGGCGGTCGCGCCCGGTTTTTATGACGGGTTTGGGCCGCCGGCACCGTACAACTTCACCTGTCCGCCCCCGCAGGCCGGCGCCAACACCAAGCCGACCTCCGGCCACGCCACCATCAAGGTGATCAACGGGATCAGCGACGCTGCCTCCGCTTATGACGATGACGGGCAGATCGTCATCGGCTTTCTGCCAGGTGCGTTCGACGTCACGGGCAAGACGAGTGTCAGTGTCGACGTCGTGCCGCTCGACACGTGTCCCAAGCCGCCCGCGATCGCGTTCGTGACCAACGTGTATCACGTGACAGCGGACGCGCCGCTGCTCAAGTCCGTGACCGTGACGATGCGCTATTCGAACCTGGAACCCGACCCGTCGGATGTCTATCTCGCGTCAGATCCGAACGGAACGTGGAAGAGCCTCGGCCGCTCGTCGCAGGCGCAGCCGTTCACGGTCAACACCTCGACGACATCGCTGGGTTACTTTGCCGCCGGCTACCCGAGCGCATCGCCCCCGCCGAACACGGTGACCGTCGGGGGCGGGCAGACACTGCCGATCGTGGTGGCGGTGCTGATCGTGGCCGTCGTTCTCGCGGGACTGCCGCTCGCTGTCGTGCGAAGACGACGTTCGGCATCATCGGAAGCAGACGCGGACGACGAAGCCTAGGCGCTAGTCGTACTTGATCGCTTCGAACACAGTGCCGCGCTTTCGGCAGCGGTACTGCAGCGTCATCGCCTGCGTGCCGAAGAGCGAGATGACCTCGGCGTCTCTCGCCTGACAGTGTGGGCAGCGGGGTTCAGGCCGCGGTGTGTTTCGCGGCGGCGGGCGGCGCGTACTTCTTCTCCTCCAGGCCTCGCAGCATCCCGAACGTGTGCGCGTCGATGGCGCCGGGGCTCACACGGCGCCGAGCTGGATCCCACATCTTCCAATCGACGGCGACAGGCGGCGCTTTCGTTTCCAGCCGGCCCTCGATGCGGGCGAGCAGGTCCTGCGGGCCCATGCTGAGCCTGCCCTCTCGATGCAGCATGGCGACATCGCCATCCGGCGGGCCGAACCACTCGATGGCTTCCCGCCAGGCTCGGTCTCTCGGTCCGCTGTCGATGCCAGAGCGCAGCCAGCTTCGCCCGTGGAGGAAGTGGTAGCGCTCCTCCATCAGCATCTTGCGGAGGCGGTGCTGCAGCACCTCCACCGAGCCGCCGACGCATGCCTCGATCATCGCCGTGAAGGCGGTATCGAGGATGGCGTTGGCGGCCACGAACTGGCTCCACTCGGTCCAGGGCTCGTCGAAGTAAGCGAGGTTGCAGAGGCTCTTGGCGTCCGACTCGCGTTCGGCGCCGCGCGGGTCGTGGCCGAGCGGTTCCAGGCATCCGTACAGGACACGGCTGTGGCCGAGGTCGTCAAGACCCATCGCCGCAGCCGCGATGTCGGCCTCGAGCGAAGGGGCGCGCGTGGCCCACTCGGCATAGCGCAGGCCGAGCATCTGCTTGTTGTCGGCGAGGCTGAGGACGAGGTCGCTTAGGCTCAAGCCTCTCCCGGTGACCACAGGCGGATCACATCGGCCTTGCGCACGATAGCCATCTCGCACCAACGCTCCTCGTCATAGGTCGCGCGCGCGTAGGCCATCGCGAGGTCCGCGTCCGGCGCGACCACGCTGCCGACCAGGTGCAGCGGATCGACACGCGCCTTGCGTGCGAAGACCTCGTACTCGACAGCGTCGCCGCTGACGCGCTTGTAGCCATCGCTCATACGGCGAGGCCCCATGCCTCGAGCGCGTCGCGGCCGTTCTGCGTCATGCGGGCCGCGGTCCACGGCGGGTCCCAGACGATGTTCACGCGAACCTCGTTCACATCTGCTTCCCTGAGCAATCGCTCGCGCACGTCTTCGAGGATGAAGTCGGAGGCGGGGCAGCCCATCGCGGTGAAGGTGAGGTCGACCTCAACTGCGCCACGGTGTTCGCGCACGTCGTAGATGACGCCAAGGTCGACCAGGTTCACCGGCATCTCGGGATCCTGAACCTCGGCCAGCGCGGCCCAGAGGTGATCGGTGCTCATGACTCCTGGTGGTGCGCCTTGCGGAAGTTGTGGAACTCTTCCTGGAACATCGCGACCATCTCGGCGTTTCTCGGCCCTCGTTCGCGCCAGCGGGCGAGGACGTCGTCCCAGGTGATGGGGTGCTTGAAATCCCAACGTTTCTCTCCGGCGTCGAACTCGCAGGGGAACGGGTAGTCGAGCTCCCACACGTCCTTGCCGTCTTTGGTTTCCTTATGCGCCGGGACCTTGACGCCGATCTGCTCGCAGTAGGGCACGACAGTCGACAGCCACCACTGGCGAAGCTGGTCGTTGGTGAGTCCTTTGAGCCGGTACTCGAGCTGGGTCGAGTGCATCTTCTTCGAGTCGGGTAGGCCGAACCACTCGACGCTGAGGGGAAACATCCAGTCGACAGCTCGCTGCAGCTCGTCTTTGGCCGCGCCGCCGGAGGCGCTGATGCGCTTCATCCAGGTGCGGCCGTTGCGGAGGTGGAAGTTCTCCTCGAGCATCACCTTGTTCAGTCCACGCTTCCACGGCCCGTAGGAACACTTGTCGTGGATGTCGCCGAGGAGGCAGAAGCCGGCCTGGTCGTAAAAGCCGTTGGCGACGACGAGCTCGGTCCAGCTGTCGAGAGGGACGTCGAAGGCGTAGGGGTAGCGGAAGCTCTTGGGGTCGCGGCTGAAGATCAGCTTTTCCTGGTCCTCGCCCAGCTCTTCGAGGATGTGATAGGCAATATGGGCGTGGGCCAGCTCGTCCTGGATGATGGCGATGCCGGTCATGAAGGCGTTGATGCTCGGTGCTCTCTTTGCCGCCAGGTAGTAGGCCGGCGCGGAG
>VBGE01000201.1 GCA_005880345.1 Chloroflexota bacterium
ACGGCGACGCCGAGGTGCTGCCGGGAGTGCACATCAGACACGTCGGCGGCCACACGCCAGGCAGCCAGGTGCTGATCCTGCGGTCAGGCGAGCTCGCCTGCGCGGTGACCGGCGACCTCGTCTGCCAGACGCCGCACCTGCGCGTGCCGTGGAACATGTCGGCGGACATCGAGCCCCTGCGCGTCTTCGAGCAGAAAGCGAGGCTGTTAGACGAGGCGCAGAAGCACCGGTGGCTCCTGGTCCTCAGCCATGAGCCGGATCAGCCGGCCGGCTACATCCACGACGACGGCCACTGGCAGCCGGAGCCGCGCCTGACGTGAGCTTCCAGACAGAGGACGGTCGCAAGCTCACGTATCGCAAGCTCGGCCACGGGCCGGTGCTGGTGTGCCATCCAGGCGGGCCGGGGTTCTCCGCCGACTACTTCGGCGACCTGGCCGCGCTGTGGGAGCAGCACACGCTGGTCATGCTCAACCCGCGCGGCACCGGCGGCTCGGACCGTCCCGCCGACCCCAGCGCCTACACGATCGACGACTACGTGGACGACGTCGAGGCTCTGCGGCGGCACCTTGGGCTCGAGCGGATGCTGCTGCTCGGGCACTCCCATGGCGGGGTCGTGGCGATGGCGTACGCGGCCAAGCATCCGGGTCGGGTGCGCAAGCTGGTGCTCGCCTCCACGCTCGCCCGCTTCGGGTCGCAGCAGGAGCTCGCGATGAAGGCGGGGATGGACAAACGGGCGACGCAGCCCTGGGCCGGGGATGCGATGGCCGCGTTGGAAGCGGAGCAGGCGGGCAAGTTCTCCACCGACGCAGAGCTGAGCGAACTCTTTCTTCGCGAGATGCCGCTGTATTTCGCCCACTTCGGCGAGGCTGAGGCCGGCTATCTCGACACGCTGCGCACCGAGCCGATCAATGCCGACACCTTGAAGCTCTTCAACAACGAGATCTTCACCATCTTTGACCTGCGCAGCTCTCTGCCGAGCATCGCGGCGAAGACGCTGGTGATCACGGGTGACGAGGACTTCATCTGCGGGCCCGTATGCGCCGAGGAGATCTGCGCCGGCATCTCAGGCGCAAGGCTGGTCGTTGTCGGGGATGCGGGTCACATGGTCTTCATCGAGCAGCCGCAGGCATTCCACGACGAAGTCGCGTCCTTCCTGGAAGACTCCTAAGCAAAGCCCACCCCGGGATTCCGCACTTCTGTCGCCGGCAGGCTGCTTCCCACCGCGAAATTCGGCCCCTTTGGCGTCAGTGGTCCGAGATCATCCCCTTAACAGGCAGGGCTGATTTCTCGCCCATCACCCCATAACTTTCGAGCCGTGGTCGGGACCGTCGATTCATGCGTGCTCGCGGGCCTCGAGGCACGTCGTGTCCATGTCGAGGCTGACATCGGTCGCGGACGCGATGTCGCTTTTCATCTCGTCGGGCTTGCGGCGACGACTGTCAAAGAGGCGCGCGAGCGCGTGCGCTCGGCGATCAAGAACAGCGGCCTGGACTATCCGCGCTCGCGCTTCACCGTCAGCCTCGCGCCGGCCGAGCTGCGCAAGGAAGGCGCGGCGCTGGACTTGCCGATCGCAGTCGCCATCGTTCTGGCGCTCGCGCGCAAGGAGGCGCCGCCGAACAGCGCATTTCTAGGCGAGCTCGCGCTGGACGGCGCCGTCAGGCACGTCGATGGCGCAATCGTCGCCACGCGCTGCCTACGCGGTCTGGGGTATGCGCGCGTCTTCGTTCCCGCCGCGGATGCGGCCGAGGCGTCGCTGGTGGAGGGAGTGGAGGTGATCCCGTGCCCGACCCTTGCCGCGGTCGTCAACCACCTGCTTGGTGCGGAGCCGATCAGCGCGTTCATGCGTACCGGCAACGAGATCCCCGATCGCAGCGTGGTCGCCGAGCACGACCTCTCCGAGGTGCACGGCCAGGACGAGGCGAAGCGCGCGTTGGAGGTCGCCGCGGCGGGCGGCCACCACCTTCTCCTCAGCGGCCCGCCGGGCACCGGCAAGACCATGCTCGCGCGCTGCCTCCCCGGCATCCTGCCGCCGCTGGAGCTCGCCGAAGCGCTCGAGCTGACGCAGGTCCGCAGCTTGCTCGGCGAGCTCCCGCGCGACCACCCGCTCGATTGGGCCCGGCCCTTTCGCGGGCCGCACCACGGCGTCTCGATGGCGGGCCTCATCGGAGGCGGCACCGGTTTCGCGATGCCCGGCGAGATTTCGAGGGCGCACCACGGCGTGCTCTTCCTGGACGAGCTCGCCGAGTTCCAGACTCCCGTCCTGCAGGCGCTGCGCCAGCCGCTCGAAACCGGCCGCGTCAGCATCACCCGCTCCGCCGGGTCGGTCACCTACCCGGCGCGGTTCACCCTCATCGCCGCCACCAATCCATGCCCGTGCGGCTGGAGCGGCGACAACCTGCGCGCCTGTCGGTGCACGCCCGGCGCCATCGACACCTATCAGCGCCGCCTCTCCGGGCCGCTGCTCGACCGCATCGACCTGCAGGTCTCGGTCCGCCGCGTCCCCCTCGAGCAGCTGACGGCGGAGCCAACAGGCGAAACGTCATCCACCGTGCGCGAGCGCGTCCTCGCCGCACGCCTCCGCCAGACCGACCGCCAGGGATGCCTCAACGCCCAGCTCAAGCCGGCACGCCTCCGCCAGCTGGCCCCACTCGCGCTGACTTCGCGCAGGACGCTCGAGCGCTGGGCCGCCCAGCGCGGACTCACGGCGCGTGGCTTCCATCGCGCCTGGCGTGTGGCCCGCACGGCAGCCGACCTCGACGGCGCGACCGAAATCGAAGATCACCACGTCCTCGAGGCGCTCGGCTTCCGGCTCCAAGATGTCGCCGCCTGAACCCCATCTGAGGGCCCGCGGCAAGTGGCCCCCGCCCGACGGACCGCGCGTGGCGATCGTCGGCTCGCGCCGTCCCTCGCCCTACGGCGAGGCCGTAGCCGAGCAGCTCGGCCTCGAGCTTGCTCGCGCGGGCGTCGTGGTCATCAGCGGCCTTGCCCTCGGCATCGACGCCGCCGCACACCGCGGCGCCCTCAACGGCGGGGGCGTGACGGTCGCCGTGATGGGCACAGGGGTGGACGTCATCTACCCTGCGGCCCACAGCGCCCTCGCCGAGGCCATCCTCCAGGCCGGAGGGGCGCTGGTCAGCCAGTTCCCGGACGGCACCACGCCCAGGCGCCACAACTTCCCGGCCCGCAACTACACGATGGCGGCCCTGTCCGACGCGGTGGTCGTCGTCGAGGCTGCGGAAGGCTCAGGCGCGCTGATCACCGCAGAGGCCGCGCTCGACCTACATAAAGAGGTAATGGCCGTGCCCGGGAGCGTGTTCTCGCCGCTGTCGGTGGGCACCCACGCGCTCATCCGGGACGGGGCCGGGCTGGTCCAGAATGCCAGGGACGTGCTCGCCGCCCTGAACCTGGGCGGCGAGGTCCTGGACGACCCCTTGAGCGCCCCCCTGGGCCTCGGTTTCAAGCTCCCCGGAGGGCGCGATGGCATCCTTTCCCACCTCTCGGACGTTCTGGCCTTGAACGCCGCGGAGATCGCCCGGAAGCTTCAGCTTCCGGTGGCTGAAGTGCTCGGCCGGTTGACCGCCCTGGAGCTCGACGGGGCGGTTAAAAGGCGCCAGGACGGGTATGTAAGGGCGTTGCGCCGCGGCAAAGAACGGGCGTAGGATGCCCGCCACCCGGCGGCGCCACGGGAACAAAGGTCCCGCTTGGGGAATAAAGAGAGAGCTATGCCAGAAGGTCTGATCATCGTCGAGTCGCCGGCCAAGGCCAAGACTTTGAAGCGGTTTTTGGGTGACCGCTTCGACGTCCGGGCCTCCATGGGCCACGTCCGCGACCTCCCCGAGAAGGAGATGGGGGTCGAGGTGGACGATGGATTCAAGCCTCATTACGAGGTCGTCGAGAGCCGGCGCAAGACCATCAACGAGCTCAAGTCCGCGGCCAAGAAGGACACCGAGGTCATCCTCGCCTCCGACCCGGACCGCGAGGGAGAGGCTATCGCCTGGCACCTCGCCGAGGTGCTGCGCCTGCACAACCCCAAGCGCATCGAGTTCCACGAGATCACCGCGGACGCGGTTCGCCGGGCGCTCGAGTCGCCCCGCGACATCGACATGCGGCTGGTCAACGCCCAGCAGGCGCGTCGCGTCGTCGACCGCCTGGTCGGCTTCCGGCTGAGCCCGTTCCTCTGGGCCAAGGTCCAGAAGGGGATCGGCGCCGGCCGCGTCTCCTCGGTCGCCCTGCGATTGGTCGTCGACCGCGAGGATGAGATCCGTAAGTTCGTTCCGGTCGAGTCGTGGACGATCGATGCCGAGCTCTCCCAGAAGGCGGCCGACAACCACTTCCTGGCGCGCCTCAACCGCCCGGCCGGCGCCGCCGCGACGGAGACCGACACGAAGTTCGAGGTCCACAACGAGGCTGAGGCGCAGGAGATCGTCCGCAAGCTCGAAGGCGCGAGCTATCGCGTCATCGGCGTCGAGCAGAAGCGCCGGACCAAGAGCTCGAACCCTCCGTACATCACCTCGACCATGCAGCAGGACGCATCGAGCCGATTGCGCATGCGCCCGTTCGCAGCGATGCGAGTGGCCCAGCAGCTATACGAAGGTGTCGAGCTCGGCGCGGAGGGCCCGACCGGGCTCATCACCTATATGCGCACCGACTCGACCCGCATCTCCGACGACGCCGACGCAAAGGTCAAGGCGTGGATCAGGGCCCAGCACGGCGA
>VBGE01000202.1 GCA_005880345.1 Chloroflexota bacterium
CCATCGCCACCACCTCGAGAGCAGCGGGCGGGCGCAGGAGCTCAGCGAGAAGCGGCTGCGAGACGAGACGGCGGAAGTGGCAGCCGAGCTGGCCCGGGGCCGCGCCCGCCTGGCGTTGGAGCAGGACGCGGGGCTGGCTGAGCGTTTGCTGAAAGACGGGACGCCGTACCGTACGGCGGAAGAGATCCTGAGAACGCGAACGGATAATGAACTGACTTGAAAGTAAGGGCGCGCGATCCGAAGCAGGTGTGGCGGGAGGACTTCGAGTCCGGCTCTGTCCGCGACGACAACATCGAGACCTCGACGATCTCCGGGATCCCGCTCCAGCCCCTCTATACCCGCGAGGACGCCCCGCGGCGCGAAGAGGAGTTCCCAGGCCAGTTCCCCTACACGCGCGGCATCCATCCGAGCGGCTATCGCGGCCGGCTGTGGACGATGCGCCAGTTCTCCGGCTTCGCCACGGCCGAGGAAACCAATCGCCGCTACAAGTACCTCCTGGCCAACGGCCAGACGGGCCTTTCGGTGGCCTTCGACATGCCGACTCTCATGGGCCAGGACTCGGACGCCCCGACGAGCCGAGGCGAGGTGGGGCACTGCGGCGTGGCGATCGACTCCCTGGCCGACATGGAGACGCTGTTCGACGGCATCCCCCTGGGCGAGATCACGACCTCGATGACCATCAACTCGCCCGCCGCGATCCTGCTGTGCATGTACATCGCGGTCGCCGAGGAGCAGGGCATCCCCGCGTCAAAGCTCGGCGGCACGCTGCAGAACGACATCCTCAAGGAGTTCATCGCGCAGAAGGAGTTCATCTTTCCGCCCGCGCCCTCGATGCGGCTGGTGGTCGACTCCATCGAGTACTGCGCGAAGGAAGTGCCGAAGTGGAACACCATCTCCATCTCCGGCTACCACATCCGCGAGGCAGGGTCGACGGCGGCGCAGGAGCTGGCGTTCACGCTCGCGGACGGGATGGCGTACGTCGATGCGTGCCTCGAGCGCGGCATGCACATCGATGACTTCGCCTCGCGGCTCTCTTTCTTTTTCGACGCGCACATCGACTTCTTCGAAGAGATCGCGAAGTTTCGGGCCGCGCGCCGCATCTGGGCGCGCTGGATGCGCGAGCGCTATGGCGCCCAGCAGGAGCGGTCGTGGAAGCTGCGCTTCCACACGCAGACGGCCGGCGTGTCACTGACCGCGCAGCAACCGGAGCTGAACATCGCACGCACCGCGATCGAGGCCCTTGCCGCAGTCCTCGGCGGCACGCAGTCGCTGCACACCAACGCGATGGACGAGGTGCTGGCGCTGCCGACCGACAAGGCTGCGCGCCTCGCCCTGCGCACGCAGCAGCTCCTGGCCTACGAGACGGGAGTCGCCAACACCATCGACCCGCTCGGTGGGAGCTACTTCATCGAATCGCTCACCGATGAGATGGAGCGGCAGGCCGAGGCTTACTTCAAGCGCATCGAGGAGATTGGCGGTGTGATTCCCGCGATCGAGGTCGGCTTCTTTCAGAAGGAGATCGCCGACGCAGCCTTCCGCTACCAGCAGGAGCTCGAGCAGAAACGCCGCCTGGTGGTCGGAGTCAACGAATTCACGGTCGACGACGAGCCGGCACTCGAGATCCTGCGCATCGATCCCAGGCTGGAGAGCGAGCAGGTTGCGCGCGTGCACGGCGTGCGGGCCAAGCGCGACGCGGCGAAATGCTCCAGGGCGCTGAGCCAGTTGCGCAAGGCTGCGGCCGGCACCGACAACCTGATGCCTTACATCCTCGACGCAGTGCGCGTCTATGCGACCGAGGGCGAGATCATGCAGGCCATGATCGAAGTGTTCGGTACCTACACCGAGACAGCGGTCGTATGAGCTCAACCGCCGTTCGTCCGGTGCGCATCGTGGTCGCCAAGGTCGGCCTCGACGGGCATGACCGCGGGGTCAAGGTCGTGGCTCGCGCCCTGCGCGATGCGGGCTATGAAGTGATCTACACCGGGCTGCGCCAGACGCCGGAGATGGTGGTGGACGCCGCCCTCCAGGAGGACGCCCAGGTGATCGGCCTGTCCATCCACTCCGGCGCGCACATGACGCTGTTCCCGGCGGTGGTCGACGAGCTGAAGCGGCGCAAGGCGACCGACATCGTCGTCTTCGGCGGCGGCATCATCCCCGAAGACGACATCGCGACGCTGAAAAAGCGCGGCGTGGCGGAGATCTTCACCCCTGGCACGCCGCTGCAGGACATCGTCGAGTGGCTGAGGCAACGCTTCCCCGAAAAAACTTCTTCCTAACAAAGGCCGTTTGCCCTTAACATTCCCGCGATGTCGGAAGCGCCTCCTCCTCCGCCGCCGATGAGTCCCGGGCCGCCTCCAGGCCCGCCGCCTCCGGCGCAGCCCCCCATGCAGCCACCGCCGCCGGGCTATTCGCAGCCGGCTCCTTACGGTCAGCCGTACGGGGTGCCAGACGCGCAGGGCGCGATGCTTTCGATGATCCTCGGCATCATCGGCCTCGTCCTCTCGCCACTCGCATGCTGCTGCGGCGTCCTGGTCGTGGTGCCGCTGGGCCTGGGCATTCCGGCGGTGATCCTTGGCTTCCAGGCCAGGGGCAAGATCGCGGCCGCGCCGGGCCAGCTCGGCGGCAGCGGCAAGGCGCTGGCCGGCATCGTCACCGGCGGCACCGCCATCGGCCTGGCGATCATCCTCCTGATCGTCTCGCTCGCGATCGGAGCCAGCTTCCGCTCGATCGTCAACGCCTTCCCGACACCGACCTAGCGTTCAGCCGTAAAATGGGCGGGCTTCTCCAGCCAGAGGCGCCACCATGCAACTGAACGCAACTCCCCGGCCACCACTCGGCAAACGCTCTCGCCGCGCCCTGCGCGAGGGCAAGCTGCCCGGCATCGTCTACGGGCACAACACCGAGCCGACCCCGATCACGCTCGACAAGCTCGAGTTCCAGAAGGTCTTCGTCAAGTCAGGCCGAACGCACTTGATCGACCTCGCTGTCGACGGCCGGAACGAGAAGGTGCTGATCCGCGAGATCCAGACCCACCCCCGCCGCCTTGGTCCGATCCACGTCGACCTTTACCAGGTCAACCTGCAGGAGAAGATCCAGGTCGAGGTCCCGATCCACGTCACCGGCGAGGCGGCCCCCGTCAAGCAAGGTGACGGCGACATCCTTCAGCCCATGCACTCGGTCCGCGTCGAATGCTTGCCGTCGGACATCCCGGAGGCGTTCGAGGTCGACATCACCCCGCTCGACGAGATCGAGGCGGAGCTGCGCGTCAAGGACCTCACCGTGCCCAAGGACGTGACGGTGCTCGACGATCCTGAGGACCTGGTGGTCAAGATCGTCCACAAGCGCGAGCTCAAGGTCGAAGAGGAAGTGCCGGCTGCCGAAGCCGCGGTGCCGACCGTTGGCGAGGCGGGTGCCGAGGGCGAGGCTGCCGCCGCAGAGGAAGAAGCCGAGAGCGAAGGATGATCCTCGCCGCCCCAGGCGGCCTGGACCTCGTGCGCGACGTCACGACGAGCGGCAACCCGGTTCACGACGTGGTTTTCGTGCTCGTCGGCCTGGTTGTGTTTCTCGTCTTCATCTTGGCCGCGCGTTTCGTCGCGCACATAGTTGGCGAGCAGCTCCGCAAGCGACAGGTGCGCTCCGACATGGTCATCCTCGGGCGCCGCGCCGCGACGGCGATCGTCATCCTCCTGGGCTTGCTCGCGGCGCTTGGTCTTGCGGTCCAGAGCGCCAACGTCACGCTCTTCGGTCTTCTGCTCGCCACGATCGTCGCCGCGCTTGGCGTGCAGGACCTGCTGAAGGACTACGTGTCCGGCTACTACGTGCTGCTCGAGCGGCACATCCGCGTGGGGGACCATGTGAGCATCGACGGCCACACGGGCGTGATCACGGATGTACGGCTGCGCGTGACGATGCTGAAGAGCGACGAAGGGCACCTCATCGTGATCCCAAACTCAGAGCTGTTCACGAAAGCGGTGACGATCTTCAGCGCGCCGGTCGAGACTAGGACAACGCCCCCAAAGTAATTCGCCACAGGGCGTCCAGCTTCTCGCCGTCGAGCTCACATTCCTCGGCCACCAGCTCCCGGATCAACTGCGACGCCAGCTCGACGTGGATGCCGCCGGCGACCTGGGTCGCCAGCGAACGCAGGTGATAGGTGTGGTCTTGCTTCTGGGTCTTTTCGTCGAGGTCGACCTTGATCTGGTCGAGCTGCACGTACTCGGACCATCGCTTCACCTCTGACGCGCCCGTCTCCGCCGCATCGGATAGATGCAGGCAGTTGAGCCCGCCGAAGATGCCGTACCGCTCGCGCAGCGAGCCTGGCCGCGACCTGGCGATCTGTGTCTCGCCGAGGTCGTGGCGCATCTGTTTGAGCGCGTCGGCCGAGGCGGTGACGCGGCCGACCACGACCGGGAGCGCGGTCATGAAGTCGACCAGCCACGGAAAGAACGGGCGGCCTTGCAGGAAGTCGTAGTGGCTCTCGATCAGGTCCGCCGGCGGCTGAAACCAGTCCAGGGACTCAACCTTCCAGTCGCGCTCCGACGCGAGCCAGCCCCAGATGCCGGCGCGCGCAGCGAGGCGATATGCGGAGTCGGGCTTGAAGATGAGAAGCGCGTCAGCCACAGGTTTGTCGAACTATTTTCCCGGCTTGCGGTCGCGAGGGTTGGGCTCGTAGACCTTTCGGGCCTTCAGCTTCTCCGGCATGTGGACCTGGTTGGCGACTCCGCTCTCGTAGTCGTGCGCGTATTTGTAGCCGCGCCCGTAGCCCATGGACTTCATAAGACCCGTGGGCGCGTTGCGCAGGTGCATCGGCACAGGCTCGTTCCCCGTCTCCTGGATGAGCTCGCGTGCCGCGCCGTATGACGTGAGCGCGGAGTTGGACTTCGGGGCGAGCGCGAGGTAGAGAGCAGCCTCGGTGAGAGGTAGGACGGCCTCAGGCATGCCGACGAAATGGGCCGCCTGTTGGGCCGCCATCGCGACGGGCAGCGCTTGGGGGTCGGCCAGGCCGACG
This sequence comes from Chloroflexota bacterium, assembly GCA_005880345.1. GTDB lineage: Bacteria > Chloroflexota > Dormibacteria > Dormibacterales > Dormibacteraceae > 40CM-4-65-16. The sequence goes on from VBGE01000202.1 coordinate 5,009, forward strand.
TCCTCGGCGGCGAGGATGACCAGCCGGCGCGCGACGAACATGACGTCCTCGCCTGCCTCGAGCATGCGGGCCATCCAGTAGACGGCCGCGTCGCGCCGCCTCGCCGGCCAGCGCGGCCGCCGCCTCGAGTCCGTTGAGGGCAACCCGCGCGTCGCCGCGTGCGACTTCGAGCAGCGCGTCCATCGCGTCGCCGTCGATCGTGGCGTGCAGCTCGGCCAGGCCTCGCTCCACCACCTGCTTCAGCTCCTCGCGCTCCAGCGCCTCCAGGCGGAAGACGCGGCTGCGCGAAAGGAGCGGCGAGATGACCTCGAACGAGGGGTTTTCGGTGGTGGCTCCGATCAGGGTGACCGTCCCATCCTCGACGTGGGGCAGGATCGCGTCCTGCTGCGCCTTGTTGAAGCGGTGGATCTCGTCGATGAAGAGCACGGTGCGCAGACCCGCCCGCCCGTGGATCTTGGCTTCGGCCACCACCTTGCGCAGGTCGGCCACGCCCGCGGTCACGGCGGACATGGCCACCATCCGGGCGCTGGTCTCG
>VBGE01000203.1 GCA_005880345.1 Chloroflexota bacterium
TCACAGCCAGACCGACCACTCGTCCAGCCCGCTGTTCGGCGTGGTCGACCCGACGACCGGGATCTGGAATTCCAAGTTCGTGAACGCCCTGGTCGGCCAGGAGGCGAATCGCGCGGTCCGCTATCACCGGCCGCTCTCCGTGCTGGTGATAGAGCTCGACCACGCTGAGCACATCCACAAGGAGCTGGAGCAGATCCAGGTCGAAGGCTTGCTGCGGGACATGGCCG
>VBGE01000204.1 GCA_005880345.1 Chloroflexota bacterium
TGGCTCTTCAGGGCCGCCCAGCTCCGCTCCCACGCCACGTCGTTGCGGCCCGACCACGTCTGGCGGACCGTGCGGTCGCGCGCGATCGTCACGTCCTTGCGGTTCTGGTAGCGGCGGCGCACGAGCTCGGTCACGTCCTTGTCGACGTCCTCCGCGACCAGCGCGGCGAGGGGCAGCGCGCGGTCGTCCACGGCGGGCCGGTTCTTGATCTCGAAGATCGTGTTCGCCGTCGGCGCCAGCGCCCGGATGACAGAAGCGTGGCGCGGACAGAAAGGGGTGCGCTCGATGAACTGGATGTGACGCCGGCACCACCAGCTGTTGCATTTGCGTCCCGTCATGTCCGTGTACGCGCAGGCCCAACCGCGGCGTTCGTTGCAGTCGCTGTAGGTGCAGACGCCGGCCGGCTTGTGCCCGTCGGACCGCGCAGGGAGGGGCTTCGGCTGCTCGACCTCGTCCTCCTCGACGTCGCGCTCGACGACCTGGGAGATCGCCTAGGCCGGGGGATGCGCGACCGCCGCCTTGGGCATGTAGTGGAAGGCGCCGGCGAACTCCTCGCAGCTCTGGAACCGCTGGCTCGGTGACTTGGCCGTCGCCTTCCAGATGATCTCCATGATCGGCGAGGGGATGGCGGTCGACGCGCGCGGCTTGTCGAACACCTGCGAGTGCAGCACCGCAGGCAGCTGCCCCGTGAAGGGCGGCTCGCCGTGCAGCAGCTCGTACAGGATCATGCCCAGCGAGTAGATGTCCGCCGTGGCGTCGACCGGCTCGCCCTTCACCTGCTCCGGCGCCATGTAGGCCGGCGTGCCGACCATCGACCCCGTCGCCGTCAGCCGGTGCTTGTCGTCGATCAGCTTGGAGATGCCGAAGTCCAGGATCTTGGTCTTGCCGCGGTTGGAGATCAGGATGTTGTCCGGCTTGAGGTCGCGGTGGACGACCTGGTAGTCGTGCGCCACGCCGACCGCCGACAGGAGCTGCTGAATCAGGTCGACCGAGACGTCGACGCTGAAGCGGCCGTACTCATCGAGCCAAGACCTCATGGAACGGCCGTCGACCCACTCCATGACGATGAACAGGACGGGGCCGTCCTCGTCGAAGGTCGGACAGCACCTTGATCGCCACTGGAATCTCCAGGCGGGGGTGGGTCGACCGATAGACCACCCCCATGGCGCCGCGCCCAAGCTCGGCCTCGATCGGATATCGCCCTAATTGCGTAGTGCTCACTTGGCGTCTTTGGGCTAGTCAGTATGCCGTAGCGTCCCTGAAGGGACGTCTGGCTAACTGAAGACGCTCAGCGGCAGGTAGAACGAAACCCCCCAGTTGGGCTGATCCACGATCTGGCTGATCCGCAGGTCGCCGGCCAGGCTGCACAGGATGTACGCATCCTCGCGAGACAGCGCGTGGTCGGCCGTAAGCCAGTCGATGGTGTAGCGCACCGCGTTGCGGGCGTTCTCCATCAGGTCCGGGCCCAGGGCGCAGGTCGAGTGATATCCCGCTGCGTCGCTCCGCGGCTGGAGGGGCGCCGGAGGAGTCACGAACTGATAGCTCCATGGGCGTGGCGAGGCGCCCTTGACCACTCCAAACCGGAGTGAGAACGACATCGGGCATTCGATCCCCGTAACGCACACCTCGCCGTCTCCCTGCGCGGCGTGGCAGTCGCCGGCCGAGAACAGCGCCCCCGGCACGTAGACCGGGAGGTAGAGCTTGGTGCCGGCCGTCAGGTGGCGGGTGTCGACGTTGCCCGCGCCCTTGGTCGGCGGCAGCACAGCGTGCTGGCCGGCCTCATCGGTGGCGACGCCCATCGTGCCGCAGAAAGGCGCGATCGGGATGTGCACGTCGTGGCGCATCTCCGCCGATGTCCGGTCGCCAAGGTCGAAGTAGCGGACGTAAGGCTCGGTGAAGTCGGGCGACAGCAGCCCGAGCCCGGGCAGGATGGCGGCCCAGCCCCACGCCCCGGGCTTCAGGTCGAGGATCTCGACCTCCAGCGCGTCACCCGGCTCGGCGCCACGCACGTACACGGGCCCGCCCAGCGGGTACAGGCGGTCGAAGTCCAGCGTGCCGAGGCGCGACGAGGGGTCGCCCTTCTGCAGCTGGCCGGCCGTCACCTCTTCGGTCTCGAACTGGACGACGTCGCCGGGGTCGATCTCCGCCGCCGGCGGCAGCGAGTTGTCCCACTTGTGGTGGAACTTGTCCTTGCCGATGCGGTGCTCGCGGACGCCTGCGCGTGCGCTCACGGTCGAACCTCCTGGGTGGTGGCGCCCGCTGCGATGGGCACGGCACTCGCGCGCAGCACCTTCTTGTCGAACTTGCCGACCGAGGTCTTGGGCACCTCGTCGATAAAGCGCACCTCGTCGGGCAGCCACCACTTGGCGACCTTGTCGCGCAGGAAGTCGATGACCTCCTCCTGGGTGACCTGCCCTTTGAACTCAGGCCGTGGCACGGCGTAGACGACCGGCCGCTCGTCCCACTTCGGGTGTGGCAGGCCGATCACAGCCGCCTCGAGGATCTTGGGGTGGGCCATGACCGCGTTCTCCAGCTCGACCGAGGAGATCCACTCGCCGCCCGACTTGATGACGTCCTTGGTTCGGTCGACGATCACGATGTAGCCGTCAGGTGTGATCCTGGCCACGTCGCCGGTGCGGAACCAACCGTCCTCGGTGAGCTTTCCGGGGTCATAGCCGTTGTGATAGCCCCGCGCGATCCACGGCCCGCGGACCTGGATCTCGCCGAAGGCCACGCCGTCCCACGGCAGCTCTTCGCCCGTGGCCGGTTCGCTGATGCGAATCTCGACGCCGGGCGCGACGCGGCCTTGTGTGAGACGAAGGCGGAGCTCATCTCCCGGCTCTGTGCCCGCCGCCACTCGTGCGACGCTGCCCAGCGGCGACGTCTCGGTCATGCCCCATGCGTGCAGGATGGGCAGGCCGAGCGCGTCCATGGTCTCCATCAGGACCTGGGGGACGGCCGAGCCGCCGCACACGACGGTCTTGACCTTGGGCAGGCGCTTGCCGCTCTCCTTAAGGTATGCGGCGAGCGCGACCCACACGGTGGGAACGCCGGCCAGGAACGTGACCTCTTCCTGTTCGGCCAGCTCGACGATCGACTTCGGGTCGGCTGAGAAACGGCCGCCGAACACCACCTTCGACCCGGCCATGCCCGCGGCATACGGCAGGCCCCAGCTGTTGGCGTGGAACATCGGCACCACCGGCAGCATCGCGTCGCCTTCCCGCAGTCCGAGGTTGTCGCCCTGCAGCACGCCCATCGTGTGGATGAACTGCGAGCGGTGGGAGTACACAACTCCCTTCGGGTTGCCGGTTGTGCCAGACGTGTAGCACATGGCCGCGGCCATTCTTTCGGATAGCTTCGGCCACGGATAGGCGTCACTCTCGGCGGCGAGGAGCGTCTCGTAGTCGTGCATCTCCGGCTGACCTTCCGTGGCGGGCGGGTTGCCCTCGGCCATCAAGACCATGGTCTTGATGCTGGGGATCTTGCCCAGCAGCGGCTTCAGGAGAGGAAGGAGCGACTGATCGACAAATAAAACCTTGTCTTCCGCGTCATTGATGATGAATTCGAGATGGTGGGGAAACAGCCTGAGGTTCAGCGTGTGCAGCACCGCGCCCATGCAGGGCACGGCGTAATACAGCTCGAGGTGCCGGTTGTTGTTCCAGGCAAGCGTGGCGACGCGATCGCCAGGCTTCACGCCGAGCCTTTTCAGCGCGCCGGCGAGCCGGTTGATGCGGGGCACCATCTCCCCGTAGGTGGTGCGGTGAACGCCTTCATCGCGCTTGGTCACCACCTCTCTTTTCTGGTGCAGTCGCTCAATCCGCCACAGCACGTGCTGCAGACTGAGCTCGTAGTCCTGCATCAAGCCTTCCACGGCCGCCACCTCCACCTTTCTTTACCCCAGAGGCAGGTTTAGAAGGTCGATGGTAAGCCCGCCAGCGGTAGGATGCACGTCCATGTCTCTGCGGGGACGCGCCGACCTACACATGCACACGACGGAGAGCGACGGCTGGCCCGAGCCTCATGCGCTGGTCGATCACGCGCGAGTGGCCGGCCTCGATGTGATCGCAGTGACAGATCACGACACCATCGAAGGCGCGCTTCGCGCACGCGAGCACGCAGAGGCGCGCTCGAAGCTGCAGGTGGTCATCGGTGAAGAGGTGTCAAGCCGCGACGGCCACATCGTTGGGTTGTTCATCGAAAGGCGCATCCGCCCGGGAATGTCCGCCGCCTCGACCGTGCATGCGATCCACGACCAGGGCGGCCTCGCCGTTGCCGTGCACCCGTTCTGGCGAACCCAGCGCCGGTCGCGTCACGGAGTGGTGCACGGAGTCGGATGGCTTGCGGCGGAGCTGCCCTTCGACGCGATCGAGGTCGAGAATGCGACACCCGGCTTTTACGTCTTCAACCAGCTGGCGCGGCGCTTGAACCTCGGGCTCGGATGCGCCGAGGTCGGCGGCTCCGATGCGCACATCCTCGACGCGGTCGG
>VBGE01000205.1 GCA_005880345.1 Chloroflexota bacterium
AAGGTCTGCACGACGAAGAGCGAGCCGAGCAGCGCGCCGAGCTCGACGAACGGCCGTACCAGCGGCAACGTGATGCGCCGAAAAGCCTGGAGCGCGTTGGCTCCGTCGACCTTGGCCGCCTCGAGAACCTCGGGGTTCTGCGACTGGAGGCCCGCCAGGATGATGAGCATCATGAACGGCGTCCAGCGCCACACCTCGACCGTGACCACGGTCACCATCGGAAAGCGTCCGATCCAGTCGACGCGTCCAAGACCAAACGGTGCAAGGACATAGGGGATCAGCCCGAAGATCGGGTTGAGCAGCGTGTCCTTCCAGACGAGTGCGGCGGCCGTCGGCATGATCAGGAAGGGCGCGATCATCAGCGTTCGCATGATGCCCCTGCCGATGACGTCGGAGTTCAGGAGCATCGCGATCCCCATGCCGATGATCACCGACAGCGCGATGACGAAAACGGTCAGGATCACTGTGTTCAAGACCGCCACGCGGAGGCTTTCGTTGGTCAGGATGCCCGCGTAGTTGTCCAGCCCCGCGAACTTGAAGCTACCCGGCTTGAGCAGGTTCCACGAGAAGAAGCTGTAGTAGATCGTCAGCGCGAATGGAATCTGCGTGACGAGAAAGACGTAGACGAACGCGGGCAGCAGCGGCAGCCGCCGCGCCCACGCCTCCCGCCCGGATACGGGGGCGGCGGGCACGGCCCGCGCGCCTCCGCGACCGGCGACGAAATTGAGGATGGACAGTCGCTTGACGATCTTCACTTTTGGCCCAGCCTAGGCGGGCGCGCTAATGCTGGTAGACCTTGCCGACCGCCGCGGCGAGCGTGTTCGCCTTCTGCAGGGCCGCGTCGACGGATTCCGTGCCGGCGATGACCTTGGCGAACTCCTGGGACACCTGGTCCCCTAGCTGCTGGAACTCATCGACGTCAACGTACTGGACGCCGATGTATGGAACCGGGTCCACGGTGGGGTGGGTCACGTCGGCGTGCGCGATCGAGTCCAGCGTCACCTGCGCGAACCCGCCGGCCGCCTGCTGGTATTCAGGCAGCGAGTAGGTCGAGGTGCGGGTTCCCGGCGGCACGTGCGACCAGCCGAGCTTGGTCCCGACGAGCTTGATGTAATCCTTGGAGGTGGCCCAGTCCGCGAACGCCCAGGCTGCGTCCTTCTTCTTGCTGGTGGACGGCATGGCCAGCGACCACGCCCACAGCCAGCCCGACCAGTCCTTGACCTTGGTCGGCGCGTAGGCGTAAGCCGAGTTCTTGGCCGCGTCGCCGGTGAAGTTGCTCGCGCCGACGGTCGCGTCGTACCACATGGCGACCTTGCTGCTGTTGTATGCGTTGAGGCAACCAGCGACCGCCGTACGTGTTGACGACCGTGTCGAGCGGAGCGAGCTGCTCGCCCCAACCGGGGAGCCCGCGCAGGCAGATCCCGCTTGTGTTCCCGCTCTTGACCTTGTTGGCGATGGTCGCCACCTGGTCCCAGGTCGGGTGGTCGGGCATGGTCAGACCGGCCGCCTGCAGCATGTCCTTGCGGTACATGAGCATCGACGACTCGCCATAGAACGGCACCGCGTAGAGGTTGCCGGAGACGCTGAGCGCGGTCTTGATGCCGGGGATCAGGTCATCCGGGGCATAGTTCGAGTCCTTGGCGATGTACGGGTTCAAGTTCTCGATCCACGGCGTCGGCGCCTTCTTGGCCCACAACGGAACCTCGTAGGTGCCGATGGTGAACAGGTCGAACCGGCCGCTGTTGGCCGCCACGTCCTGCGTGACCTGCTGCCTCAGCTGGTCTTCAGGCAGAGTGACAATGTTGACCTTGATATCCGAATGAGCGCTCGTGAAGTTGGAGAGGAGCGCCTTCAGGTCGGCCATCTGCGGGTTGTCGACCGCGGCCACTGTGATCGTGGTCGTGCCGCCGCCACCTCCGCCCGCGCCCGAACATGCGCCGCCGACCACTGCGACCAAGCCCAGGATCGCAGCCATGAACAACCTGCCCGGTGATCCGACTTTCCTGTCCCTCATGCAGAGCCACCTCATCTTTCATCAGGCGATTTGCGCACGCCCAGCCAGTCGTGACAACGTTGTCAAAAGACAACGTTGTCTGATATAACACAATTCGGTTTAGACTGCAACGTCAGAGTTGGTCTCGGCCCTTTGGTGGAGTTCAGGCTGATGCCGATAGACATACGTTGACATCCGCACGGAGGGGCACCTCCAGGGCGACCATGCGAGAGGCCGCGTCCGAGCGACTCGACTACCGGCACAACATGACCGCGAGCAGCCTCCGTCGCTCGGACGGACGCAGCGCCACCATCGGCGTCGTCCTCGAGGACGTGGCCAACCCCTTTTCGTCGGCACTGCATCGGGCGGTCGAGGACATCGCGGTCACGCGTGGCGTGCTCGTGCTCGCCGGCAGCTCCGATGAAGATGAGGAGCGCGAGCGGCGGCTCGTCTCGGCGTTCGCTTCCCGCCGGGTCGACGGACTGATCCTCCAGCCGTCGAGCCACGACCAGAGCTACCTGCTCACGGAACGCAGGGCGGGGACCGTCATCGTCTTTGTCGACCGCCCACCCGCTTTCATCGATGCCGACGCGGTGCTGACCGACAACGCGGCGGGTGTGAGGCGCGGGATCCGCCACCTTGTCGAGCGCGGACACCGGCGCATCGGATACCTCGGCGACCTCCACACCATCGCGACTGCGGCCGAACGTCACCGCGGCTATGTAGAAGAGCTCGGCGCCCGCGGCATCCAGGTCGACGAGAAGCTGGTTCGCCTGGACGTGCGCGGCATCGAGCGAGCGGAGGCAGCGGTCGAGGAGATCCTCGGCCTCAGCCCGCCCCCCACCGCGTTCTTCACCGGCCAGAACCTGATCACGATTGGCGCGTTCCGCGCGCTTCGCCGCCGCGGCCTGCACAACCGCATCGCGCTGATCGGCTTCGACGACATCCTGCTGGCCGACCTGCTCGAGCCGGGTATCACCGTGATCGCGCAGGACCCCGCCGAGATCGGTCGGGTCGCCGCCGAAGTCCTGTTCCGCCGGCTCGACGGAGACCGCTCGCCGACGCAGCAGCACATCGTGCTGACCCGGATGATCACGCGCGGGTCCGGCGAGATCGTCCCGTGATCGTTGTCTGCGGCGAGGCCCTGATCGACATGATCCAGAACGGCGACGGCACGCAGCGGGCCACCCCGGGAGGAGGGCCGTTCAACACGGCACGGGCGCTGGCGCGGCTCGGCGTGCCGACCGCCTTCCTCGGGCGTCTGTCAGACGATCAGTTCGGCCGGGAGCTCGCCGAGCTCCTAGTCGCGGACGGCGTGAGCCTCGCCCTCGCCAGCGTAGGTCCCGAGAAGACGACGATCGCCCTGGCCGACGTCGACAGCGAAGGTTTCGCCGAGTACCAGTTCCTCGTCCAGGGCACCTCGGCCCCGAACCTCACTGCCGACTCGTTGCCCGACCACCTGGACCCCGCCGTCAACGCCATCCACCTCGGCACGCTCGGCCTCGTCCTCGAGCCGATGTCGGACACACTGATGGGCCTGGTCGACCGCGAGCGCGACGGCCGTCTGGTCATGGTCGACCCCAACATCCGGGTCGGGCTCGTGCCCGACGCCGAGTACCGCGAGCGACTGGGCCATGTCATCTCGTGCAGCTCGATCGTCAAGGCGAGCGACTCAGACCTCGAATGGCTGTACCCCGACAGGCCATATCAGGTGGCCGCCGAGGACCTGGTGGGCCAGGGCATCGCGCTTGCCATCGTCACGCTCGGGGCGCAGGGCGCATTCGCCGCGCATCACGACATCAGGGTCTCGGTCGAGGCGCCGCGGATCGATGTGGTGGACACGATCGGCGCCGGCGACGCTTTTGGCGCCGCGCTGCTGGCGTGGCTCCACGATCACCAGGCGATTCGGCCCGACGTCAGGCTCGATCGGGACGAGCTCGAGGCGGCTTTGCGCTACGCGTGCCTGGCCGCAGCCATCACCTGCTCGCGGGCGGGCGCCGACCCGCCGTGGAAGCGGGAGCTCGACGCCGCACTCGCGGCCGGCTGACCGCTACCAGCCTTCTCGGATCACCGCCACGCCGCGCGGCGGCAGGTGCATCAGCCCGGGGTGAACCTGAGCGCCGTCGACCAGGTTCACCCCGGCCTCCTGGATCGGGACATCGACTCCGGCGTCGCGGTGGTTGAGCAGGAAGAGGAACGACTTGCGCGCCGCTCCTCGGCGCACCGCCTCGACCCCCGCCGGGACCTCGGCGACCGGCACGACCCCTGCACCGGCGACTGCGGCCTGCAGCAGGCGGGCCGTCGCGCTCGCATCGGGCTGCGTGCCGAGGTAGTAAGCCGTGCCGCGGCCGAAGGAATGGCTCGTGATCAAAGGGCGGCCAATCGAGGTGGCCAGCGCGCCGGCGCCGGCCAGATGGATCTCGTCCATCCAGATGGCGCCTCGTCCCTGCTTGCCGTCGGCGAAGTCGAGGCCCACCTCCTCCCCATCGGCCAGCGGGTGGAAATCGACGACGTCGAGCCCGAGCATCTCGCGGAACGGGGCCGGATAGCCGCCCAGCCGGATGTGGTCGGAGGGGTCGACGATGCCGCTGAAGAACGACATGACGAGCGCGCCGCCGTTTTGCACAAAGCGGACCAGCCCCGCCGCGGCCTCGTCGGCGACCAGGTACAGGCTGGGCGCGACCACCAGCCGGTATTGCGAGAGGTCGTCGCCAGGGTGGGCGAAGTCCACAGCGACGTTGGCCTCGAACAGCGGCCGGTAGAGAGCTTCCACCTGCTCGATCTGGCGCACGCGGCTGGAGGGTTTGGACGGCAGCTCGAGCGCCCACCACGACTCCCAGTCGAAGAGGATCGCGACCGAGGCCGTACTTTGCGCGCCCGCCACCGGCTCGAGGTTGCCCAGCTCGCGACCGAGTCGCACGACGTCGTGCCACACGGTCGATTGCTCGACCGGTCCATGCGGAACCATCGCGCTGTGGAACTTCTCGGCCCCGGCGCGCGACTGCCGCCATTGAAAGAACATGACGCCGTCCGCGCCATGCGCCACAGCCTGGAAGCTCCACAGCCGCATCTGGCCCGGCGCCTTCGGCACGTTGACGTCGCGCCAGTTGACGCGGCTCGAAGTCTGCTCCATGAGGATCCACGGTCGGCCGTGACCGAGCGAGCGCATGAGGTCGCCCGCCATCGCCGCGCGCATGGCGGACGCCGGATCCGACGGGTCGGGATAGGAATCGAGGCTGACCAGGTCCTCGTGCGACGCCCACTTCCAGTAGTCGAGCGGCTTGAAACCGACCATGAAGTTGGTGGTGACGGGCACGTTCGGGGTGGCCTTCTTCAGGACCTCGTGCTCGGCGTCGTAGCACTCGAGCAGCGCGTCGGAGGAGAAACGGAGGAAGTCCAGCTGCTGGCTGGGATTGGGCCAGGTGGGCGTGCGCCGCGGCGGCACGATCTCGTCCCACGAGCCGTATCGCTGGGACCAGAAGTCGGTGCCCCAGGCTTCGTTCAGCTTCTCGATCGACCCGTAGCGCGCCTGCAGCCATTCGCGGAAGGCGGCGGCCGAGACGTCGCAGTAGCACGCAGGGACATGGCAGCCGTATTCGTTGCCGACGTGCCACATGACGAGCGAGGGGTGCTTCGCGTAGTGGTCTGCCATCGCCTCGACCAGCCGCCGCGCCGCCGAGCGATAGATCGGGCTGCTGGGGCAGTAATGCTGTCGTGCGCCGGGCCACAGCCGCACCCCGTCGGCCAGCACGGGCAGCATCTCGGGATGTTGGTGCGACAGCCAGGGTGGAGGTGACGCGGTGGCGGTGGCGAGGTCGACCTGGATGCCGCCTTCGTGCAGCAGGTCGAGGACGCGGTCGAGCCACGCGAAATCGAACCTGCCTTCTTCCGGCTCGAGGCGCGACCACGAGAAGATGCCGACCGACACCAGGTTGACGCCCGCTTCCCGCATGAGCCGGACGTCCTCGGGCCAGACCTCTTCGGGCCACTGGTCGGGGTTGTAGTCGCCGCCGTAGTAGATGTGCGGCGTCGAATCAGCCTTTGGTCGAGCCGAGCGTCAGGCCGGCGATGAACTGCTTCTGCAGAAAGACGTAGACCAGAATGGGCGGAACCGCGGCCAGCAGCGCGCCCGCCGCGATGAGGTTGTTGTTGGAGAAGAACTCGCCCTGCAGGTTGTTCAAGGCGCTCGTGATCGGGCGCTTGTCCCCTGTCTTGAGCAGGATCAGGGCCCAGAAGAAGTCGTTGTAGATGAACGTGAACAGCAGCGTCGCCATCGCGGCCAGCGCAGGGCGGCACAGCGGCAGCACGATGTTCCACCAGATCCGCAGCACGTGCGCGCCGTCGACGATCGCGGACTCTGTGATCTCCTTGGAGATCGTCTTCATGTAGTTGCTCAGAACGAACGTGGCGAAGCCGGTCTGGAAGACGACGTGAATGAGCATGATCCCGATGTACTGGTCGTACAGCAGGTTGTTGTCGCTGAAGATCGGGAAAGAGAAGCGGCCGATGTCGATCGAGCTGAGCATCGGGATCGGAGTGCTGAGGTAGATGTGATAGAGCGGGACGATGATGACCTGCGGCGGCAGCAGGTTGCCCGCGGTGAAGATCATCAGCACGGTCAGGTTGAACCGCCACGTGAACTGCGTGCACGCGAAAGCGACCATCGAGGACAGCAGCAGGATCAGGATCACCGACGGGACGACGATGACCAGGGTGTTGGCGTAGAAGTACGGCAGGTCGGCCTCTGTCCAGAACGTTCGGAAGTTGTCCAGGCTGAGGCCGCCGGCAGGCAGCGAGACGTAACCATTGGTCACCGTGTCGCTGATCGGGCGCAGAGACGAGTAAACCGCCCAGAACAGTGGGAACGCCCACAGCACAGTCATGGCGATGAGGAACGCATGGAGGATCACGCGCCCCGGCCGGAATTGCCGCCCGATGACGACGGACTCTGAAGGCACCGTCCTCTGGGCGACCACAGTGCTTGCGCTCATCTCGCCGGCCTCATCGCCTGAGACAGGAAGGCGACGATCGGACCTAGCGAGATGACGAGCAGGATCACCGCAATCGCGGAGCCGAAGCCCACTCGCGTCGACTCGCTGATGCTGTTGTTGGTGATCAGGATGGAGAGGAGCTCGAGCCCGTTCTTGCCCTGGTTGATGATGAAGGCGAGGTCGAACGCGCGCAGCGACTCGATGGCGGTCAGCACCACGATGACCGTGTTGATCGGGGCCATCACCGGGAAGACGACGCGGAAGAAGGTCCGTATCTCGTTGGCGCCGTCCACCTTGGCCGCCTCGCGCAGGGTCGGGTCGACGCTCTTGAGGCCCGCGAGGTAGATGACCATCATGTAGCCGACGTGCCGCCATGATGAATCCTTCGGTCGGGCTGAACTGCAGCTCCCAGATGAAGCCGACGACGACGAGCGAGAGGACCACCGGCAAGTAGAAGACGCTCTGATAGATGCGCGTGCCCCTGATGTCGCGGTCCAGGAGCACCGCGAAGAAGATGCCGATGGGCGTGGCGATGAACGTCAGCCAGGCGAGCCAGATGAAGTTGTGGCCGAAGGCTCCCCAGAACTGGAAATACCCTCCACTCAGGAGGAATCGATAGTTGCTGAGGCCGACGAAGTTGCCGGCGGTGATGTCGCCGATGCCGTCCCAGTTCGTGAAGGAGTAGTAGATCGAGGTCAGCGTGGGCCACCAGATGAACACCACGTCCAGCAGCAGAGGAATGCCGACCATCGCAATCAGGAGGCGCCGGTCATAGCGCGTGAGGACGTGGTAGCGACCACTTTTTGTGGCAACGAGCTCCCCCGCCTCGGGTGTGTCCGCCGTGGCGGGGGAAATGCTCGTCGTTCGCGCCACTGTCTAGATCATATGTCGCGTCGTCACTCGGGCCCGAGCGAGTCCCAGAACTTCTGCATGTCGGACTGGAGGCTCGTCGTGTCCGAGGTCGGGTTGGCCAGGTAACGCAGCAGGAACTGCTGCATGCCGTTCGGGCCGGCGAAGTCCGGTCGCGAGTCGCGGTCGAAGAACTGCGTGATCTTCTTGGCCTTGCTCACGATGTCGGCCGCCTTCTTGGTGAGCGGGTCGTACTTGGTCTGGTCGGCATCGTTCGCGGTCGGGATGGCGCCCGGCGACTCGACGAAGAACTGGGTCTGCGTCGATCCCTTCGACAGGTACTCCATGAAGGCTTTCGCCTGGCCGAGGTCGTTGCTCAGGGTCGGTGACTTCTTGGTGACCATGAACACGTCGATCGGAGCGTCGAGGGCTTCCTCGGCGTCGTACTGCGAGCCGACGTGCGGGAACGGGAAGAAGTCGAGCTGCGCCAGGTCCGCCTGGCTGCCCGAGGCGAGAAATTCCTGGGAGACGAACAGGCCGAGCAGGTACATGCCCGCCTGCTTGCGCAGCAGCTGGTCCGCGGCCTGCTGCCAGGTCAGGCCGGCGAAGGCCGGCGAGTAGAACGGCGTGATCTCGGCCCACTTCTTGAAGACCGCGGTCACCTTCGGGTCGCTCCACTTCTGCTGCCCGGTGCACAGGCCGACGTGGAAGTCGTAGCCGTTCATCCGCAGGTTGAGGATGTCGAACGTGCCCATCGCGGGCCAGCCGTCCTTGTCCGCGAACGCGATCGGGGTGAGGCCGTCGCTCTTCATCTTGGTGCAGAGGGCTTTGAATTCGTCCCAGTTGGTCGGGATCGTGTAGTTGTGCGCGGCAAAGACGTCCTTGCGATAGAAGACCGCCCACGGGTAGTAAGACGTCGGAATCGCGTACACATGGCCGTCGTCGCCCTTGACCGAGTTCGCGAATCCTTCGGTGTAGTTGCCCTTCACGGCGTTCCACACGTCGTCGATGGGCGAGGCCAGGCCCTTGGAGGCGAAAAAGCGCATGCGGTGTCCGGAGAACCAGGTGAAGACGTCCTCGGGCGTGCCCTGCAGGTACGAGGTGATCTGGTTCTGGAAGGTGCCGTGGTCGACCGTGTTGATGTTCACCTTGGTGCCGCCGTTGGCGCTGGTGAACGAGGTGACCAGGTCGGCCAGGGCCTTCTTGGGCACGGAGTCGGACTGGTAGCTGCCCAGCGACATTGTGCCGCCCTTGGCGGTGACTGAGGTGCTGGTCCCGGGGGTCGAGCCGCCGCACGCCGCGATGAAGGCGGCGAGACTGCCATAGCCCGCGATCTTGAGGATGTCGCGCCGCGACAGGTCGAGGTCTAGGGGCAGCTTCAGGTTCGTGCCGGGAACCACGATCTTGTCATCAGGCATGCGACTCCTCCTCTATTCCGGCCCTTTACGGCCTCGCCCAAAGGCGGTTGATGCCGTGGGATACAGGCGAAGAGTACAGATTCGGTCAATTTTGTCAACAGCGACCTTCGGTCTTGATCGTTCTTGATCGATGCCGTACGATCGCACGCGTGCTAGCCGTGGAGCGAAAGCGGCTGATCGCGGAAAACCTCCGCCAGCGCGGCGTCATCTCCGTCGCCGAGATGGCCGAGGTTCTGGGCACCACCGAGATCACGGTGCGCCGCGATATGCGCGCCATGGCCAGGGACGGCCTGCTGGTGCGTGCCCATGGCGGCGCCGTCTTGCCGGCCGCGATCGGGCACGAGCCGAGCTACTCGGAAAAGGCGCACCAGGCGGGCGCCGAGAAGGCTTCCATCGCCCGGCTGGCGGTCAAGCTGATCCTGCCCGGCGACTCGATCCTGCTCGGGCCGGGCACGACGACTCTGGCCCTAGCGCGGCTGCTGACGGAAATCCCAGAGCTCACCGTCGTCACCAACTCGCTGCTGGTGGCGCAGGCCTTGATGGCGGCGCCGCGCGTCGAGGTGATCCTGACCGGCGGCACCCTGCGCCGGTCCATCCACGCCCTGGTGGGACCGGCCGCCGAGGATTCGGTGCGCTCTCTGCGCGCGTCCAAGGCGTTCATCTCCGGCAACGGCTTCACGGCGGAGCGCGGACGGACACGATGTGCCAGACGGTGGCCGCGGGGCGCGTGCACACCCTGATCACCGACAGCGGCGCCGACCCCGTTGTGATTGCCTCGATTCGCGAGGCCGGCGTCGACGTGCGGGTCGCCGAGCCCAGGGGGGAACGTGAGCACCTCGCCTCCGCGTCGGCGTGAGCCTGCGGTCAAACCCCTGGCCAGGCTCGAGCTGCGGCTGAAAGACGGCCGGTACCTCATCGCCTACAGCCGGCCCGTGCCG
>VBGE01000139.1 GCA_005880345.1 Chloroflexota bacterium
TCGATCCCACGGTCCCGCCGAGCGGCCCCGGCTGCGTCGAATGTACGTCCACCGACGGATGGTGGCTTCACCTACGCAGGTGCGCGTCATGCGGCCACATCGGTTGCTGTGACACCTCGCCGTCGCAGCACGCCAGCCGGCACGCCGCCGAAACCGGCCACCCCGTAATCCAGAGTTTCGAGCCCGGCGAGGACTGGTTCTGGGACTACACCACGCAGGAATATCTAGACAAAGGCCCAAAGCTCGCGCCGCCGAATCATCATCCGCTCGACCAGCCGACACCAGGTCCCAAAGGCCGCGTGCCGAAAGACTGGCAGCGCCACCTGCACTGAGAGCGAGCTACCCGCTCAGAGCTCGCTTGTATCGCTCGGCCGAGCGGCGCACGGCGCCCTTGGCGTCGGCCGCGACATTGCGGTCCCACCAGGCTCCATAGACGCGGTCAAACGCAAACGGCTGCAGGATGTCACCGCTCAGCATGGCGCCGCGCCCATCCGCCCCGGCGGGCCAATGCAGCACCGTCCCTCCGGGAAAATGACCACCCGCCCGAATCAACTTGATCCCGTCCCACAGGTCGCGCGTCTCGCCGGTCCAGAACTCGATCCTGGGATCAGGCCGCATCACCCACTCTCGATCGGCCGCGTGCAGCAGCACCGGCGCATCGAATGCGTGGCTCCATTCCACCATCGACGAGTAGTAGTGCGGGTGCGAGATCGCGATCGCGCGAATACCACCCAGCGACCGCACATGCGCTTCCGTCGAATCGTCGAGCACCGTGATGCAGTCCCACAGCACGTTGCCCTGCGGTGAGCGCACGAGCAGCGCGCGCTGGCCGATCGCGAACGATGGCTCGGTGCCGATTCCGGTCAGGCCGAGATCGTCGCGCACCACATTGTGGTGGCCAGATCGGAGATCACCCAGCGTGGTCCACTGCTGCCCCGACCAGCCCACGTACTGGCGGTCGTCCTCGCAGATCGGACACGACGCAGGGGGATCTTCGCCATCGGCAAATTGAGTGCCGCACGTGACGCAAACGTGCGCGGCGGGCATCTGCCCAATCTATCGCAGGGCTTCAGCCCGGCGGCGGCGGTCCCTGCTTCACCTCGAACACCGCGTCGTCAGTGAACGACGTCCCGTCGAACTGGATCCCGTAACACCCTGGCGCCGACGGCGTGAAGGACCCGATCCACGTTCCCCAGTAGGGCGGCGACGACGTTTGGGGGATGCCAAAAGCGCCTCCTCCAAGGCCGGTGCCGTCGCCCGTGAGCGTTATCGAGCCCGTGCCGTCCAGCTGCTTGACCCGCACCAGGACCGGTCCTGTGTATTTCGGATCCACCAGGACCAGCATGGCCTGGCTGCCTGCCGAGTACCAGTAGATCTGTCCGCTCAGGTAGGCCGGACCGGGTCCGAATCCATAGTTCGGCCACTTGCCCGATCCCGGTCGCACGTTGACCTGCAGTGAGACCTGGGACGACGTGTTGCAGGGTGCGCCCCCCGCAACATCCGGCAGCATGAGCGGCTTCGCCATCAGGACCGACCAGTCGACGTTTGGAGGTGTGGGCGACGGCGACGGTGTTGGCGCCTTCGGCAGTGGCGTGGCGGCCACCCCGCGGAACTCGCCTGGCACACACGGGCCGGCCGGTAGGAACGTGATGTTCGAGTACTGGTAACCCGCCGGAGCCGCAGGCCCACCCGAAACCTTGAAGCTCGGGTCGAAATCCGTCGCGTCTCCTGCCTTGCCCATATAGATCGTGGTGACGTGCCCCGCAGGATCGACTGTGATTACGTAATACGTAGTCCCTGCGTCGCGGCCACCCAGCCGGTAAACCCTGGAGCCCTCGGCGACCGGCCCCAGGTAGCTGTAATTGCTTATGCCTGCGAACGGGATTCCCTTGAAAAGTGTCGGGTCGGCGCTCTGTGGTGCCTGGGTCGTCGAGCCGGTTGCGGGATCGACCAGCCACAACGACATGATCCCCCCTTGCCATGGCACGGTCGATGCGAGGATTCCGGACGAAGTCCACTCGATCACCTCGATGTCTGCGGCGGATGCCCAGAGCTTGCGGTCGGACCCAGTTGCGCCGTCGACCACGTGAAGCTCCGACCCCGTGGCTTTATTGAATGTCGCGCCTGGAGGCGTGAGCTTGACGTACGCGTAGGAGCGGTGGTCCGGGGAGATGCTCCGGTTCGTCGCCGGCAGCCAACGATGGAGCTCGGCCGAGTAGAGGGCGGCGGACGGCGTACTTCCCGCGGGCAGATCCTGGACCGTGCCTCTCGGGTCGGCGAAGAACGTGCCCGAGGGAATGTTGACGAAGCCCAGGCTCGTCGCGGGTGCTGATGGTTGGCCTGGATTGTCCGCCTCCTGGACCACATAAACCGCCAGGTGGCAGGGCATCGAATCAAGCGCCAGCTGGGCGACACCGGTCGGTGTCGCGGCGGGGAGGACGTTGCCCCGAGGTCGCAGCGTCACGCGCGAGCCCACCAGCACGAGGATCAGCAGCACGGCGACCCCGATCGCCAGCAATCCCATCAAGCGCGGATACGTTCGTGCGGCGCCAGACGAAGCCGGACGACCCAGCATGGGCGCACCCAGGGATGCCGGCGGCTCGCCCAGGGCGCCGCGGAGGCGCTCGCGAAATTCCTCTTCACGCATCGGCGCTCACCTCCGGGATCTCGACGCGCAGGCGGACCAACGCCCGATGCACGCGAGCCTTGGCCGCGGGCCCGCTGACTCCGAGCACGGATCCGACCTCTTCGAAGGGCAGGTCCAGGTAGTAGCGCAGCACGATCGCCAGTCGCATGTCGTCGGGCAGTCGGCGGACCGCGCGTCGAAGATCCATCGCCGCCTCGCCGTCGCTGGACGAGATGGACGGTGTGTCGTCGCCGACCGAAGCCACCTTGACGATCGACCACCACCTGCTGCGCCGCCGCTGCCGGCACTCGTTGGCGACGATCTTCAAGAACCACGCGCGCACGTTGGAGTCGGCGCGCAGCCGCGGAAACGCGCGCCACGCCTTGAACGTCGCCTCCTGTACCGCGTCCTCGCAATCGTGTGGGTTCTGCAGCATCCCGTAAGCAAGGCGCTGGGCGGCCGGGACCAGAGGCGCCACGAGATCGGCGAACGTCTGGTCCCCCTCAGCCCCCGCAAGCGCTCCCAGCGCCGTCACTCCAACCTTTTCAATGCGCGGCGGCAGCATTCCGTTGCGATCCCGCGACTGAAGATACTTTGGTCTCGGGTCGATGGCGCCCGGAACACCTCGTGCGACCCCTATCAAACCAAACCCTTGACAACCGTCCAGCCGACCATATAATCCTGTAAGCGCTTACCGGTAAGCGCTTACCGCAACGCCAAAAGCAGGCGGTCTGCCGGCAGGTCGGTTTGGGGAGTCCAGGCCCTGTGCGAGATGTCAAGAAACTCAAGGGGACGCTGACGATCTACGACGTCGCCAGCCAGGCCGGCGTCTCCATCGCCTCTGTGTCCCGGGTTCTCAACGGCCAGGGCAGCCCGCGCGCCAATACCCGCGAGCGCGTGATTCGCGCGGTCCAGGAGCTTGGCTTCGTCCCCGACGGCGCGGCCAGGGCGCTCTCCAACGGCCTCAAGGAAGTCGTGGGGGTCGTCTTCCGAAGGGGAGAGGAGACCCACTTCGAGGGCGAGGACGAAAGCCTCCTCTTCATCGACGTCATCAACCGAGGCATCGACGTCGCCGCGCAGCGCCGCGGCTTCGACGTGCTGATGAGCTCGGTCGGTTACACCGACGAGAAGGTCGCCGCCCGCATTGCGTCCATCGCCGGCAAGGCCGACGGCGTGATCCTCCACGACCGCATGCTGCCCTCCGCCGCCATCAGCAAGCTCGCCGAGACGGTCCCCGTCGTCACCCTGGCCGGAAGCCCGCAGAAGGGCGCAATGAACGTTCGCTGCGACAACGAGGCGGGCATGCGCGCGCTGGTCAGGCACCTGGTCAAGGACCACGGCTACAGGAGCCTTGCCTACGTCTCCGGCCGATCCGACAGCCCTGACAACCGCTCCCGCCAGAAGGCTTTCGAGCAAGAAGCCGCCGCCCACCAGGCGACCGCGAATACAGGCCCCGACTGGCAGGGCAACTACAGTGCCGCAGGCGGCGCCAAGGTCGTAGAGGCGATCCTCGACGCGCATCGGAAGCTGCCACGCGCGATCGTCTGTGCCAACGACCAAACCGCCCTCGGCGTCATGCACGCGCTCGCCCGGCGCCGGATCAACGTGCCAGGCGATGTCGCGGTCACTGGCTTCGACGATGTGCCCGTGGCGCGCCATCTCCACCCGCCGCTGACCACCGTCCGGCAGCCCATGCAGGAGATGGGCGCCACCGCGTTCGATGTCCTCTACTCCCGAATCAGCACCGGTCATGGCGACGCCGACGTCGTGCTCCCGGTGCAGCTGATGGTCCGCGAAAGCTGCGGCTGCACGGCCAGTGGAAGGAGTCGGGCCTAAAGATGGGGGCGCTCGTCAGAAGGCTCGGCGTGTATGTGCTCGCCGCCTGGGTGGCGATCACCGTGAGCTTTTTGCTGCCGAGAGTGGTGCCTGGCAACCCGGTGGCCGGCGCGGTCGCGCGCGCTGAGCAATCGGGCAACTGCAACTCGCAGTGTGTGCTTGCGGTCGAACAGCAGCTCGGCTTCAACGTGCACACGAGCCTGTGGGACCAGTACATGCAGTACATCGGCAACCTGGCTCATGGCGACCTCGGCCACAGCTGGTCGGAGAACGCGCCCGTCGGCTCGCTCATCGTCTCGTACCTGCCGTGGACGCTCGTGCTCCTGGTGGTTGCGACCACGCTCGCTTTCCTCGGCGGCAGCGTCGTCGGGACTCTGATCGCGTGGCGTCGCGGCTCGTGGGCCGACTGGCTGATCCCGTTCGCGACCTTCTTCCAGGCGTTGCCCTACTTCTTTCTCGGGATCGTCCTCGTCCTGATCTTCGGCCAGACCGGGACGATGCTGAAATGGTTCCCCAGCCTGTTCGGCTACGACATCTACGGGACCATCCCTGGATTCAACTTTCCGTACATCCAGAGCGTGCTCAGCCACGCCCTCCTGCCGGCAGCGACGGTCGTCCTCGCCTCGATGGGCGGATTCATCCTGTCGATCCGCAACCAGGTCATCACGACGATGGACGAAGACTTCGTGCTGGTCGCCGAGGCCAAGGGCCTGCCAACGCGGGCCGTCATCTGGTACGCGGTCCGCAACGCGCTCCTCCCGGTGGTCGCCAACTTCACGATCGCCATCAGCCTCGTCGTGGGCGGCCAGATCCTCGTCGAGATCGTCTTCAACTACCCGGGAATCGGCTTCCACCTTTATGACGCGCTCGGCAAGCTCGATTACCCGCTGGTGCAGGGCGTCTTCGTCGTGATCACGCTGGTCGTGCTCGCGGCCAACCTTGTCGCTGACGCGGTTTACGTTGCCCTCGACCCGCGCGCGAGGCAGGCCGCATGACGATCAACACCACGACCCTGACCCAGGCGACCGCACCCATGCGGCGCCCGCGCGTCCTTCGCCTCCCGCGCTCGCCGAAGGTCATCGTCGGTCTGGTCATCATGGGCATCTTCGCGGTCATCGCGGTCATCGGCCGCTGGATCACGCCGTACTCGCCCAATGCGACCGATACGCAGAACTGGGTCCAGCACGTGATCGTCCCCGGGACGGGTCCCGGCACCGATTTCCCCGCGACCTATTACCCGCTGCCCTATCCGCCGTCGGCCGAGCACTGGCTCGGCACGACCGTTTTCGCGCAGGACGTGTTCTCGCAATTGCTCGCCTCGACCCAGGCCACGCTGGTTGTCGGCATCCTGTCGGCGGCGATCGCGACGATCCTTTCGATCCTTTTCGGAGTCACCGCGGGCTACATCGGCCGCGGCACGGACGAGGGCCTCTCTCTCGTGGCCAACGTATTTCTCGCGATACCCGGGCTGCCGCTGCTGATCGTGCTTGCCGACTATGTCCCGTCGGCCGGGTCCAGCATCGTCCTGGTGGCCGCGATCATCGCGGTGACGACCTGGGCGTACAGCGCGCGAACACTGCGCGCCCAGACGCTGTCTCTGCGCAACCGCGATTTCGTCGAGGCCGCCAGAGTCTCGGGCGAAGGGCGCTTTCGCATCATCCTGGCCGAGGTCCTGCCGAACCTCATCCCGATCGTCGCCGCATCGTTTCTCTTCACGACGCTCTCTGCGACCTACGCCTATATCGCGATCTCCTTCCTTGGGCTGGCGGGCTCTCCCACCGGGTCACCGCCGGGCCTGTGGAACTGGGGCGAGATGTTGCGCGAGGGCTTCGCCAACAACGCGGTGCGCGGCGGCTGGTGGTGGTGGTGGGCGCCGCCCGGCGTCTGCGTCGCGCTGCTGGGCACAGGGCTTGCCCTGGTGAACTTCGGCATCGACGAGTTCATCAACCCGCGCCTGCGCACGGCGGGCCTCTCCCGCCGCGCGGCCAGGAAGGCCGGCATCGTGGTGCGCGCACCTCTGGGGCTAACACCTGTGGCGAGAGTGACCACGCCCACTTCCCCTCCCCGCTCGCCGGGGAGGGTGGCCCCGGGCGCGCAGCACCCCGGGCCTGGTGGGGCCGAACCCCAAGCCAATAGCGATGCCGTTCTCGAGATCAGCCACCTCTCCGTCGAATACGGCTATGGCGAGCAGGCGGCGCCCCGGCCGTCATCACCGGCGGCAGCGTGCTGTTCCACTCGAAACCATTCACGGGCGACGGCCCCCAGGGCACCATCGACATACTCAACGCGAACCTGCACCAGCTCCGCGCCCTGCGCTGGTCCGAGATCGCGGTCGTGCTGCAGAGCTCGCTGAACTCCCTCAACCCCGTGATCACGGTCGGCGCCCAGTTCGACGACCTCCTGAAAGTGCACCGACCACAACTGACGCGGCAGGCGCGAAACGACCGGGCGGGCGAGCTCGTCGAGATGGTCGGCATCAACCCCGATCGCCTGCGCAGCTACGCGCACGAGCTGTCGG
>VBGE01000140.1:0-2863 GCA_005880345.1 Chloroflexota bacterium
TCCTCGACGAGCCCACGACCGCGCTCGACGTCGTCACCCAGCGCGAGATCCTCGAGGAGCTGATGGGCCTGCGCGACCGGCTGGGTTTCGCCGCGCTCTTCATCACGCACGACCTCTCACTTCTGGTCGAGCTGGCCGACGAGATCGCGGTGATGTACGCGGGCCGCCTCATGGAGCGGGCGCCCGCCCGGGCGCTGTTCCACTCGCCGCGCCTGCCCTACACGCACGGTCTCCTGCACTGCTTCCCGCCGATGCATGGCAAGCGCACCCCGATGGAGGGGATCCCCGGGTCACCTCCCGACCTGCGGGATCTCCCCTCGGGTTGCGCTTTCCATCCCCGGTGCAAGTGGGCGATGGCCAAGTGCAGCCAGGAGGTCCCCCAGCTTGCGCCCGTCAACGGTTCGGCGCGGGAGGTCGCGTGCTGGCTGCATCGTGACGGCGCGCAGGCGCCGGCCGAGCTACGCAATCCGGAACCGGCAAGGGTGGCGATGCAATGAGCGCGGCAACCACACCGGTCCTGGAGGGTCGCAACCTCACGAAGTACTTCTGGGTCAAGCAGGGCCGCGGACCGTTCGCGCGACGTGCGCCCGTGCACGCGGTCGACAACGTGTCGCTGGCGCTCGATGCAGGCAAGGTCACCGCGATCGTCGGCGAAAGCGGCGCCGGCAAGACGACCGTGGCCCGCATCCTCGCCAGGATCATTCAGCCCGACCAGGGGCAGGTTTTCCTCGCCGGCAAACCGGCGCCCAAAGGCAGGTCGCGCTCCTATGCCGCGCAGGTCCAGATGGTCTTCCAGGATCCGTTCGCCTCTCTCAATCCCGTGCACCGCGTGAGCTACGACCTGCTCCGGCCACTCAGGATTCATCGGTTCGTCACGCGGGACGCCGACGCGTCCGTGAACGAGCTGCTGAAGCGAGTCGCCCTGAATCCGCCCGCCCAGTTTGCCGCCAAGTTCCCGCATGAGCTGTCCGGCGGCCAGCGCCAGCGCGTCTCGATTGCACGTGCCCTGGCGGTGCGCCCTCGCGTCCTCATCGCCGACGAGCCGGTGTCGATGCTTGACGTCTCCATCCGGCTCGGCGTCCTCAACCTGCTCGCCGACCTGCGCAACGAGGAAGGCCTCGCCATCCTTTACGTCACCCATGACATCGCGTCGGCGAGGTACCTCGCCGACACCATCTCGGTGATGTACGCGGGGCAGCTGGTCGAGTCGGCGCCCAGCGCACAGCTCACCGACTCGCCGGCCCACCCTTACACGCAGCTGCTGATCAGCGCGGCGCCGGACCCGGACCGGACATCGCCGCCGCACCTCAAGGGCCGCGGCGCGCCGCCCAGCCTGCTCGCCCCACCGAGCGGCTGCCGGTTCCACCCACGCTGCCCGTACGTCATGGACATCTGCAAGAGCCAGGCGCCACCCAGCATCCCGGTCGCGCCCGGTCATGTGTCCGCGTGCTGGCTGCACGTCAACCCCGCGTCGAGGGATGCAAGCGGCAACGGCGTGCCGGCCACCGCCGGCAGCGCCACGGAGAAAGAAACCAAGAGGTGAGGATGGATGAATTTGCGTCGGTCCTCCCCATTCATGGGGAGGTGTCGCCGAAGGCGACGGAGGGGCCTGTGGTGATTCCGTATTCCCGTCAACGCGTCATGGAGGTGACAGATAAATGAATTGGCGGTCCACGGCAGGACTGCTCGGCGTCGCGGCGCTTCTCTTCGCCGCATGCCAGCAGTCGACTAACAACACAGTTACCGGAGGCAAACCGCTCATCGCTGAGCCGACCACCGGGGTCACGTTCTCGGAGGACTTCAACCCTTACGACAACAACTCGGTGGCGTCCAGCATGGGCACGCGCAGCATGGTCAACGAGCCCCTGTATGAGTTCGACCAGCTCGACGCGACGGCAGCCGGCATTCACCCCTGGCTCGCGACCGCGTTCGCGTTCCAGAACGGAGGCAAGGACCTGCAGGTGACGATCCGGCAGGGCGTCAAGTTCAGCGACGGCTCGGCGTTCGGCCCGGCCGACGTCGCGGCCACCTTCAAGATGTTCGAGACGCCGGCCACCAACATCCGCGGCGTACCGGCGCAGGCGTCCGACCCGACCGTCAGCGGCAACAACGTGACGCTGCACTTCAAGTCGGCGCAGTACACGGGCCTGTTCAACATCCTCAGCAACACCTTCATGCTCAAGGCCTCGATGGCGCAGCAGATCGCTGCCAATCCGACGATGACGATCAAAGTCCCGCTCGGCACCGGCCCGTTCATGCTTTCGAGCTACACCAGCTCGCTCATCCGCTGGAAGCCGAACCCCAACTACTGGGGCGGGACTCCGCCGGAGTCTGAGATCGACACTCCGTCCATAGCGACCAACGCCGGCGCCAGCGACGCGCTCATCAGCGGCCAGCTGGACTGGGCCGGGAACGACATCCCGAACGTCTACGCCAACTTCGTCAACCTCAACCCGCTGACCAACCACGCGTGGTTTGCGGCGGGCAGCACCGTCACGCTCTGGTTCAACCTGAACCCTGGCAACGGCGGTGCCACCGGCATCGACGAGGCGGCAGTCCGCAAGGCGGTCAGCTACGGCGTCGACCGCAACGCACTGGCCCTCCTGGGCGAATCGGGTTACGAGCAGCCCGCAACCTCATCGAGCGGGCTCATCCTGCCCAACCAGAACGCGTTCCTCGAGAGCAGCCTCAAGAACGACCTTTCCATCAGCGGCAGCGTGCCCGACCCGGCAACGGCCAAGGCGCAGAGCCTGCCTGCCGGTGCGGACGTCTACGACATCCTCAAGAACGGCGGCTGGACTCCACCCGCCTCCTCGCACTTCGACAGCGCCACCGGCGCATACAGGTCCGGCGGCAACTGCGA
>VBGE01000140.1:2875-21464 GCA_005880345.1 Chloroflexota bacterium
ACGCCGCGCTTATGTCCCAGGAGCTCCAGGCGCTCGGCATGGACGTGACGACCAAGCCCGCGCAGGGATACTCGGACTGGAACACCAACATCACCTCCAACCCCGCGCAGTGGCAGACCGCGATTCACTGGGGCAACGGCGGCAGCATCCCGTACATCCAGTACCAGAACTGGTTCGACAGCACCGACGTGAACTCGGTCGCGCACTACCAGGGCTGGACCAGCGCAGACGCCCTTGCGGCCCTGCGTCAGTACGAGAGCACCGACCCGAGCGACACTGCGACCCTTTACCCGATCGTGCAGAAGCTCGAGAAGATCATGGCGACAGAGGTTCCTGATGCTCCGTTGCTCTACGGGGCCGACTGGAACGTCTTCAGCAGCGCGAAGTACACGGGTTGGCCCAACCAGTCGCACCCATACATGAACCCGTCACCGAGCGACCCGCAGATGCCGTACATCCTCATGCAGCTCAAGCCCGTCACCGCGTAGCGATTTGCAAGTCAACGTCCTGTCCGGCCGGCATCTCGCCGGCCGGACCTTCCACCCGGCCGCCAATTCTTCGGATAGTCCGGACTATCCGCGTCGTTCTCGTCCCGGAAGTTCAGTTAGTCCGGACTATCCGGGATTAGAGGGGAGCTCCATGAATGAGTAGCGCCACCGTTGGCATTCCCGGCGACCACTCGAGCCTGGTGGCGCGCCTCGACCTGGAGCAGAAGATCCGTCTCCTCACGGGCGCCGACTCGTGGGTGCTGTACGGTGAGAACACCATCGGCCTCCGGCCTATGGTCCTGTCCGACGGTCCCGCGGGTGTGCGCGGCCGTCGTTTCGACTCGGCCAATCCATCCTCGTCGCTGCCCTGCCCGGTGGCGCTCGGCGCCACGTGGGATCCAGGCCTCATCGAGGAGCTCGCCACCGCGCTCGGCCGAGAAGCCCGGGCGAAGGGTGTCGACGTCATCCTCGGCCCGACCATCAACATCGTCCGCACACCGCTGTCCGGCCGCGGATTCGAGTGCTTCTCCGAGGATCCGCTTCTCACCTCGCGCATGGCTGTCGCATACGTGCGCGGCGTCCAGAAAACCGGCGTCGGCGCGACGGCGAAGCACTTCGTCGCCAACGACTCTGAGACCGAGCGGCACACTTACGACGCGCGCATCACCGATAAGGTCCTGCGTGAGCTGTACCTGCCGCCGTTCGAGGCCTGCGTCGCCGAGGCAGACGTCTACCTGATCATGGCTGCCTACAACTCGGTGAACGGCGCCACCATGACGGCCAACCCGCGCCTCTTGCAGGAGCTGCTGAAGGGAGAGTGGGGATTCGACGGAGTCGTCGTGTCCGACTGGTCGGCCACCACATCGACCGCGCCGAGCGCAAACGCCGGGCTCGACCTGGTCATGCCTGGTCCGCACGGCCCCTGGGGCGAGCGCCTGCTCGCGGCCGTGCGCCAGGGCCAGGTGCCGGAGACCGCGATCGACGACAAGATCGAGCGGCTGCTGCGCCTCGCGAGCCGCGTGGGCGCGCTCAACGGCGCGCCCCACCTCGACGGAGCCGGTCCTGCCGCGACCCACAGTTCCGCGCTCATCGAGCCGGCGCTCTTGCGCGAGGTGGCCGCGCGCTCCTTCGTCCTCTTGAAAAATCCGCGCGGCCTGCTTCCGCTTCACGCCGGCAGCGTCGAACGAGTCGCGCTCATCGGGCCGAACGCCATCGAACCCCAGACGCAGGGTGGAGGCAGCGTGCGCGTGTTAGCTGCGCAGGGCATGGCCATCGCCGACGCGGTCCGCGATGGCCTCGATGCGTACGTCAGCGTGCACCAGGGCGCGATCACCAGCGCCACGGTGGCGCTGCCTCACGCGGGCACTCTGCACGACCCGGTGAGCGGCAAGGCCGGGGTGCGCCTCGAGGTGCGTGGAGCCGACGGCACCGTTCTCTACGACTCCCCATTCGCCAACAGCGTCGTCACGTGGTGGGACGGCCTGCCCGAGGCGGCCTATCAGCCCGGCGTCGACATGACCATGCGGGCGAGGTACAAGGCCGGCGCGGATGGGCCGATGGTCATTGGCGCCGCCGGCGTCGGCCGCCTCCGCATCTCTTTGAATGACGCGATGCTCGCCCAGGCCTCCAGCCTGCCTCCGCGCGACGTCGTCGAGGCGCTGTCCAGGCCGCCCGAGCTACGCGTCCCCGTCCACTTCGAGGCCGGCCGCGAGGTCGAGGTACGGGTCGACTACCGCCCGGATGGCCGCTTTGCGGCGCTGCGCCTGGGCATCGAGCCGCAGGCGGACGAGGACTCGCTGCTCGAGCAGGCGGTCAAGGCGGCCGCCGGTGCCGATGTCGCAATCGTCGTGGTCGGCTCCGCCGACGGGACTGAGAGCGAAGGCTACGACCGCCAGACCCTGGTCCTTCCCGGCCGCCAGGACGAGCTCATCCGGCGCGTCGCCGCGGCCAACCCGAACACCGTCGTGGTCGTCAACTCCGGCATGCCGGTGCTCATGCCGTGGGCCGACGACGTGTCCGCGATTCTGCAGGTCTGGTTTCCTGGCCAGGCTTTCGGAGAGGCTCTGGCGGACGCCCTTGCGGGAATCGTCGAGCCCGGTGGCCGCCTGCCCGTTTCGCTGCCGCGGGTGGAGGCCGATTCCCCCGTGCTGGGCGCGCACCCAGAGGCCGGCAACCTCGTCTACGAGGAGGGACTGCTGGTCGGTTACCGCGGCTACGACCGCCACGGGCCTGAGCCGCTGTTCTGCTTTGGCCACGGCCTAGGCTATACCGACTGGACCTACGAGGCGATCGATGCCGCCTGGGCCGGCGAGGACGTCGAGGTCAACGTCACCGTGCGCAACTCGGGCACCAGGGCGGGGCGCGAGGTCGTCCAGCTCTACCTCGAGGAACCCGAGGATGATGCCGCGCGCCCGCTCCGTGCGCTCGCCGCATTCGCGAGTGTCGGCGCCGAGCCTGGCGAGCGGGTCCGAGCCAGCCTGACAGTGCCGGCGCGGTCCTTCGCCAGGTACGACGAAGCGAGCCGCGAGTGGCTCTCGCACGCAGGCACCTACACGCTCCGCGCAGGCCGGTCCTCGCGCGACCTGCGACTCAACTCACAGGTGGTGTTGCGATGAGCTGACGCGCAACACTGTTCGCTGGCTGCCGGCGGTTTTTCACTTTTCTGGCTGGAGGAGATGAGGAATGAGGATCCATCGACGAATCGTCGTGATCGCATGCGCCGCGCTGGCGCTCGCCTGGCCAGGCGCGACGCCTGCCGTCGCCGCCGACGACGCAGTTTCGAGGGCGCCTGACTTCGGCCCGAACGTCATCGTTTTCAACCCGTCCATGCCCCAGGGGCAGATCCAGGCGACGTTCGACTCGGTGTCGAGCCTGCAGGTGCACAACCAGTTTGGGAGCCAGCGCTACGCGCTCCTCTTCGAGCCCGGCACGTATGGCTCGGCGTCGAACCCTCTCGTCTTCCAGATGGGCTACTACATGAGCGTCGCAGGCCTTGGGCTCAGCCCGAACGACGTCGTCATCAACGGCGCCATCGTCTCGTTCAACCAGTGCTTCGGCAGCTGCACAGGGCTCAACAACTTCTGGCGGTCGCTGTCGAACCTGACGCTCAACATCCACCTGCCGAGCCAGCACCCGGCCTACGCCCCGGCGCCGCCGGAGGACCCGGGCTGCGCCAACTCCAACGACCTCTATGCGATCTCACAGGCCGCGCCGATCCGCCGCGTCCACATCAACGGCCTGCTCTTCCTCTTCGATTACTGCAACACCGGCTTCACCAGCGGCGGGTTCATCGCGGATTCCCAGTTCAGCGGCAGCACCGTGGTCAACGGCTCGCAGCAGCAGTTCCTCGCGCGCAACAGCCAGCTCGACGGCTGGACCAACGCGGTGTGGAACCAGGTGTTCTCCGGCGACACAGGCAACGTCCCCGCGCAGACCTTCCCCAACCCGCCCTTCACCACGCTGGCCACCAGCCCCGTGACGCGCGAGGCGCCGTTCCTCTACCAGGACGCAGGCGGCAGCTACAACGTTTCGGTTCCGGTTGCGCAGCGCAATTCGTCGGGCACCACGTGGGCCGGCGGACCCACTCCCGCCACGACGCTTCCGATCGACACGTTCTTCCTCGCCAAACCGGCTGACTCGGCCGCCACGATCAACGCCGCGATTCACCGCGGCAAGAACCTGATTCTCACGCCGGGCGTCTATCAGCTCGACCAGCCCATCGACGTGACCCGGCCTGACTCGGTGGTGCTCGGGCTAGGGTTTCCGACCCTGGTGCCGACCAACGGCAACGCGGCGATGACGGTCGCGAGTGCCAAGGGAATGCTCATCTCCGGCGTCCTGTTCGACGCCGGACCGACGACCTCCCCGGTTCTGCTTCAGGTCGGCGACGGACACGCGCGAAGCGACAACGAGGCCTCGGATCCGTCCGTCCTTTCCGACGTCTTCTTCCGCGTCGGAGGCGCGTCCGCCGGCAGAGTGACGACCACGCTGGCGGTGAACAGCAAGAACGTGATCCTGGACGACATCTGGGCGTGGCGCGCCGACCACGGCACCGGCGTGGGGTGGACGGTCAACACGGCCGACACCGGCGTCGTCGTCAATGGAGACAACGTCACCGCCTACGGCCTTTTCGTCGAGCACTTCCAGAAGTTCAACGTGATCTGGAACGGCAACGGCGGGACTGACATCTTCTTCCAGAACGAGATGCCCTACGACCCGCCGACCCAGGCGGCCTGGATGGAGGCCCCAGGCGTCGACGGCTATGCCGCCTTCAAGATCGCGGATGGCGTCACGTCGTTCAGCGGTTACGGCATGGGGAGCTACAGCTTCTTCAACAAGGCCAACAACGGCGGCGCGAACATCTTCGCCGCGCATGCATTCGAGGTGCCGACCACGCTGCCGGCGGGCAGCCTGCATGACCTGCTGACGATCTTCCTCGACAAGAACAACGGCACCGGCGGCATCCTGCACGTGGTCAACGACGCTGGCGGCTCCTCCACTGCCGCCAATCCGGACACCCCGGTTGCGGTGGTCAGCTACCCGTGAGCTGAGCTTGCCTTTCGTCGGGGCTCAAAGCGGAAAAGGACTGTCCGCGACATCACAAAATTTAACCTTCTCTGGCCCAACTCCATTAAGCGCGATCGCCTGTTTCGCACTAGACTTGGAATCTCCCGCACAAAAGAGTCGGCCGCTCACGGCCTTCTGAGGGAGCCCGGTGGGAGGGAAGCTCGTGGCGCTTGGAATTTCGGAGCTAGTCGACGATCTGTCGAATGGCATGGTGGCCTTGGGCCCTCCTTCCTCGACCGAGGAACTGCAGCTCCATTTCGCTCGCGAGGTCCACGACGAAGTGGCCCAGCCCCTGATCAACCTGATCCTGCAGATTCGCGCCCTGAGGGCTGCGCACCAGGGCGAAGAACCCTTCGGCGGCGAGCTTGCGGTCCTCGAAGATTCTGTCCGCCAGGTGCTCCGCCGGACACGCGGGATGATAGTCGACCTACGCGACCGCGCCGACATGAGGCTCCGCTTCGCCGAAGCACTGGTGCGCGAGCTGCCCACCCCGGCCGGGCGGAACCTCAGGGTCCAGGCGTCGTCCAGGTGGCCGGCTGAAATCAACGGATGGGCAGCCTTCAACCTGCTGCGAATCGTCCAGCAGGCTGTGGTGAACGCCTGGCGGCATGGCCAGGCCAGGGCCATAGAAGTCATGCTCGACCTTGGTCTCGCGGACGATGCGATCGTCGTCGTGCTCGACGACGGGATCGGGCTCCAGGACTCGACTCGGGGATTTGGCATGATCGGGATGGAAGAGCGCGCGGTGATCCTCGGCGGGACGTTCACAGCGCAGACCAGGGGCACGGGTGGCACGCGGGTCGAGGTCCGGATTCCGGTTGCCCACCTGGCATGACGCCTGCTGAACCCGTCAAGGTCCTGATCGCGGACGATCAGACGCTCTTCCGAACCGGCCTCGCCCGGATGCTCTCCGCCGACCCCCGTGTCGAGGTGGTCGGCCAGGCTCGGAACGGCGAAGAGGCGATCGCGCAGACACTGGAGCGGAGGCCTGATGTCGTCCTCATGGATCTTCAGATGCCAAAGGTCACCGGCGTCGAAGCCACCCGGCGATTGATGTCCGAGGCCCCAGGGGTCCATGTCCTGGTCCTCAGCGCATATGCCGACAAAGCAATGGTCGGTGAGGCCCTCGCCAGCGGCGCCGAGGGTTACGTCGACAAGGACATCACCGTCGAGGACATCGTGAATCGGATCCTCACGGTTCTGCCTGCCCGCGGGCGCCGCGCCCGGCATCGCGGTGCGGAGCTGTCCCTTCGAGAGCTGCACGTCCTGAAACAGGTTGCAGCCGGTCTTTCCAACAAGCAGATCGCCAGGCGGCTCGGGATCAGCGAGAAGACGGTTCGCAATCACCTGAGCCGTGTGTTCAGCAAGCTTGGCGCGACCAATCGCACCGAAGCGGTCATGGGCGCGGTTCGCGCAGGCCTGGTCATCGCCTGACGGCGGCGGGCTGGCGAGGGAGGGGAGCGCCTCCGGCAAGGTCGAACCCCTACCCCCGCCGACCCGCGCCGACCGCAGCCAACCGGTCGGCCTGTGCGCGGACCGTAACCGCGCGGCCGGTGAAGGCTCAATGGGAATTTCGTCCCAATCCTCTCGGATTCCGGCTCCGATAGGTCAAATGTCCTCTTGTCGTGATCACCGGCCCTGACTAACGTTGCCCCAAAACCGCATAGGTGCAAGGGGGTCGCACGCCGGCAAGTGCAGTCGAGCCCGTCTGTTTCGCATTCTCATTTTCGGTCGTGTCTGGTGCCGGCTGGCAACAGGCAGAGCGAGCACGCCATGCAGACGACCTGGACGGCGCCTTGATGCAGGAACTTCAAGCGGCCCGACTTCCGGTGATGAAGTCGGACATCCGGTTCGCAGGCTTCTGGCGGCGGGTGCTGGCGTACCTGGTCGATGCGACCGTCCTGTCCGGCGTGGGCGGAATTCTGTTCGGCGCGGTCTACGCATTCGCGCCGGACAGCCTTGACTCGCTCAGCTCACTCACCAACTTCCTACTGGTCACGGCCGTCATCGGATGGGCGTACTCCGCGTTGCTCGAGAGCTCGCCCGCCCAGGGGACCCTCGGCAAGCTGGCGATCGGCCTGTACGTGTCCGACATCCATGGCGACCCCATCACGTTCTTGAGGGCGTCCATCCGCTACTTGCTCAAGGTCTTCTCCTCGCTGTTCTGCTTCCTGGGGTGGGTCATGCCGGCGTTCACTCCGAGGAAGCAAGCGCTTCACGATCTGCTGGCCGGCACGCTCGTTTTGAGACGTTCGCACTATCTCGTATTCGGAACGGAGGCGCCCACTGAGCCCGGCGAGCACTGGGACGGGACCAGTTGGGTGGCGTCGATTCCACCACTGGAGAGGTCATAAGACATGGCAGCGATTGGTCAAACCAGGCCGCGGGTGACGCCCAACATCCGTACGCCTCTGTTCATCTTTGGAGTGGCGCTCGCGCTGGTTGCCTTCCTGGTCATGCTCGCCTTCGGGCTTCTCTTTGCCAATCGTGCGCAGGTAAGCACGCCGGTCAGGGTGGTGGTCGCCGCGCGCGACATCGATGCCCGTGAGCCGCTCACGGCGGACATGCTCACGACCACGAGCCTGCCGTCCACGGCCGCGCCTCCAAAGGCCTTCTTCAGGCTCGCGGACGTCACCGGTACGTCGGCCCTGGTCCAGATCTACAAAGGGCAGCCGATCACCGAGAACATCGTCGCGTCGAACCCGGACCAGGTGACGCCCTCGTCCTATCTACCTGTGCCCCAGGGTTTTGTCGCGATCACGATTCCCACCAGCGAGCAGCAGGGCGTCGCCGGATTCATCGCCCAGGGCGACTTCATCGATGTGATCGCGACCGTCAACACCCAGCTCTTCTCGCCGGCGAGCCCGCGCCAGGTGACGCGTACGGTCTTCACCAGCCTCTACGTGCTCAGGGTCGGCCCTCAGTCGGTCGTCCCCAGGCAAGGCCAGGCGCAGGGGCTGACCAGCAGCATCACCGTTTTGATGACCCTGTGCGACGCCCAGTACATGGACTGGCTCGCCCTCAACGGGACCCTCAAGTACGCCCTGCTCTCTTACCACGACTACGCAAAGGGGCAGCCGGCGGCCGATGCAAGCTGCCCGTCTACGGTCGCCCCCGGCCTGATCGGGCCGGCGCAGGTCCAGGCTCGTTACGACTTCCTGAAGGGGTAGCCATGCAGACGAAGGTGGCGCGCTGATGAGGCCGCGACAGCGGACAGGATGGGATTCGGGCGGCCCGGGACGCCCGGTCCTGGCATCCAACCTCAAGGAGCCGGCGCCCAAGCGCGCCGAGCGGCCATCGCCTTCGTTCAATGACATGGTTTCACGGCTCGCGGCGCTCGAGCAGGCGCCCATCTTCTTCTCCCTGCCCGACGCCCAGCTGCGGGCCCTGGCCCGGCGGCTACGGCGCGTGAAGATCGCCGCCGGCGAGCTGATCGCGTCCCAGGGCGAGCCCGGAGACACGATCTTCTTCATCGAGCGCGGCCGCTGTCGCGTGGTGATCGAGAAGCGGCCGAGCGTGGTCACCGTCGCGCTGCTTTCAGAGGGCGACTTCTTTGGCGAAAGCGCGACTCTTCGCAACCGGCCCCAGCAGGCATCGATCTACGCGCAGACCGAGTGCCATCTTCTGGCCCTGGACCGCCAGAGCCTGCACCTCGTCATGGCCGGACGCGAATGGGAGACCCTCGACGAGCTGAGGCGATTCGCCGACCAGCGATTCAACCTCTTCGCCGACACCAGTGTCCAGGCAGGGTGGGGTTTGCTGCTCGACGAGGCGAGCGTGATCGGCGTCTACTCGCCCAAAGGCGGCTCGGGCGGCACCTGCCTCTCGCTCAACCTCGTGGGAGCGCTCGCCCGCCGCTATCCCGGCGAGGTGCTTCTCCTCGACCTCGACTTCCCCTATTCCCACTCAGCTCTGCTCGCCGGCCTGATCCCGACCACGTGCCTGGCACGGACGGCATCGCTGCCCGAGGGGTCTTTCGACGATGTCTTGCTCAGCGCTGTCCTCTATCACGCCGGCGGACCGATGATCTTGCCTGGCGCGCTCCGGCCGGAAGAGGCCGACGAGGTAACGCCCGAGCTGATCACCCGCGCCATCGCGGTCCTTCGGAAGAGCTTCCGCTACATCGTCGTCGACCTCGGCGTCACGATCACCGACGCCACGCTGGCTCTGTTCGATCTCACGCAGCATGTAGTCCTCGTCACGGCGCCGGAGCTGTCGGCCGCCAAGAGCGCAGCCGACGCGATCGAAATCCTCGGCCAGCTGGGAACTCCGCCCGATCGCCTGACGGTGGTGCTCAACCACCGGTCGATCAAGCCGGCGGTCACCAGGCCGGCCGTCGAGCGGCTGCTCAAGCGGCCGGTCGATATCGAGGTCGCGTTTGACGGGAGCAGGCCCGAGCAGGCCGCGGTCGACGGTGTCATCCTCAGCCTGACCAATCCCAAGAGCGAGGTCGCCAAAGGCAGCGAAGCGCTGGCCGAGTGGCTCGACTCGAAGCACGGAGGCCGCCGCGAGGAGCGCCCACGGGACCCCGCCCCCGCGGTCCAGGAAGAGCTGGTTCCTGCCTGGCGGGCGGATTGATGTCCTCCCGGTCACCGGTGGCCGTGTTGAAGCAGGCGGACGCCGGCATCCGGCGTGCGGCGCTTCGCCGCAAGCTGCAGGCGGTCACGACGCGCATGTCCCGGACCTTGACCGTCGATCTCGACCACGCCGGCGTCGACGTGGGCGAGGTGATCGAGCAGGTGACCGAAGGACTGCCGATGGAGAGCGCCGAGATGCAGCGGCTCGTTGCCGCATTCAAGGACTCAGGCGTGGCTGACCGCGTCATCGCTCGGCTCTCTGCCAAGAGCCCGGTGCAACGCGCCCGCAGCGCCAGGGTGATCGGGTCGCTCAGGATGTACGACGCGGTCTCGTGGCTGGCTGACCAGCTGCAGTCACGCGAGCGGAGCGTGTCCGATGCGGCCGCGCGCGCGCTGGGAAGGATTGGCGGCGCGCAGAGCGCCAACGCGCTGCAGCTGGCGATCCAGCGCAAAGGTCTGAGCCGGCGCCTGGTCACAGAGCTGGCCCGGGCGGCGCCCGACCTCTACCTCGAGCTCGCGCTTGGCGAGCAGCAGCGACCGGCCGTGAGGCCGGCCCTTGCAATCGCGGCGGGTTTGCGCAGGCGGCATACGGCCGTCGGTCCCTTGATCAGCCTCCTGCAGCGAGGCAGCCGCAGGGAGCGGGTGATCAGCTGCCGGGCCCTGGGGTGGATCGGATCTCAGACCTCGATCCCGATCATCATCCTCGCGCTCGAGGACCGCGACTGGAAGATCCGGATGTCCGCGGCCAAGGCGCTGGGCGCTCTCCACGCCCATGCCGCAAGGCACGGCCTCAAGTACCTCCAGATCGACCGGAACGCTCGCGTGCGCAAGGCGGCCGGGCAAGCGCTGTACCAGCTCGATCACAGCCCGGTGGAGGATCGGCCTGATGGCGCTTAAGGACAGGCTGGAAGCACGGCGTCATCCTGGTCCCGGCGATGTCACCTCCGACCGCGCACTGAGCGTGATCGACGGTGCGCGGGAGGAGCCGAAACGCGATCCCCAGCCGGCGTCGCCAGCCGACGACGTGGTCCAGAAATCAGGGCTTTCGGCCACGCTGGCGACAGCCAAGGCCGCGATTCACGCGATGCTCGTCGAAAGGCACGCCGACGAGATCGATATCACGGACCGGCAGGGAGTCCGAACGCGGATTGCCAGCCTGGCCGAGGAGCACGTGAAGAGCGCCGGCATAGCTCTGAACCGGCTCGACTACGGTCACCTGGTCGACGCGCTCCTCGACGAGGTGCTCGGACTCGGTCCACTCCAGGCCCTGCTGGAGGACGCGGTGACGACCGAGATCATGGTCAACCACCCGCAGCAGATCTACGTCGAGCGCGCCGGCCGCGTCACCTTGAGCCCGGTCGTCTTCGAGAGCGCGGCGCAGATGCGCCAGGTCATCGACCGGATCGTGAGCACAGTGGGCCGGCGGGTCGACGAGAGCTCGCCGATGTGCGATGCACGACTGCGCGACGGCTCTCGAGTCAACGTCGTCCTTCCGCCGCTGGCCATCGACGGCCCGTGCCTCACGATCCGGAAGTTTTCGCGGGACAAGCTTGGGCCGGCCGACCTCTTGAAGGTGGGCAGCGCCACCCAGGACATGATGCAGTTCCTGCGGGCGGCGGTCCACAGCCGGTTGAGCATCCTGGTCTCCGGCGGGACCTCTTCGGGCAAGACGACGCTGCTGAACATCCTGTCCAGCTTCATTCCCGCCGACGAGCGCATCGTCACCATCGAAGACTCCGCGGAGCTCCAGCTTCGTCAAACACACGTCATACGGCTGGAGTCGAGGCCGCCGAACGTCGAGGGCAAAGGCGTCATCGAGATCCGCGATCTCGTGCGCAACGCACTGCGAATGCGTCCCGACCGGATCATCGTCGGCGAGTGCCGCGGCGGCGAGACCCTGGACATGCTGCAGGCCATGAACACCGGGCACGAGGGCTCGATGAGCACCATCCACGCCAACACTCCCTACGATGCATTCAGCCGGCTCGAGACGATGGTTCTGATGGCCGGCGCGGATCTGCCGGCTCGCGCGATCCAGAAGCAGATCGCGTCCGCGATCGACATCGTGGTCCAGGCAGAGCGCGTGCGCGGCGGGGCGCGCAAGATCGTCAGCGTCGCCGAGGTCACCGGTCTGGAGAACGACGAGACTCAGTTTCAAGAGCTGTTCCGTTTCCAGCAGACGGGCATCGATGCGGAGGGCAACGCCACCGGCTTCCACTCCGCCACCGGCAATCACTCCATCCACATGGATCACTTCGCGGAGCGGGGCGAATCTGTGCTTCTGAGCGTATTCAACCCGGCTGCCGCGTCCGCACCGGGGAGAAGCTGAGATGGGCGGCATCTTTCTCATCTCCGGCATCGCCGCGTTGGGCGTGCTGCTGGCCGGGATCGCGGTCGCGATTCCAGCAGCCCGTACTGTCAAAGACAGGCCTCGATGGGAAAGCGGCGTCGCGCTGCAGCCCGCCTCACTGCGCGACCGCATCAACCAGCCGTTCCAGGCGCTGGCCGAGCGCAACAATCGCCAGCACCGCCTCAACGGCGGCCTCTCGCTGGCCGAGAACCTGGCGCGAGCCGACCTCAAGCTCCGTGCGTCGGAGTTCGTGATGATCCAGGTGGGGTTCCTCGTCGTCGGGGCTCTTCTGGCGCTGTGGCGATTCGGTTTCGCGCCGCAGTTCGTCCTGGCTGGAGTCATCGCCTACCTGGTCCCGATGCGCTACCTCAAGTGGCGCCAGGGCCGGCGGCTCAAGGCGTTCAACTCGCGCCTTCCCGACACCCTGAGCCTCCTGTCGAACGCAATCAAGGCAGGCCTTTCGCTGCCCCAGGCCCTGGAGGCGGTCGCCCAGAACGCGTCACCGCCGATCTCGGACGAGCTGGCTCGTGTCCTCAGGGAAACGAAGCTGGGAAGCTCGACCCCGGCGGCTCTGGCGAGCATGGTCCGCCGAGTCGGCAGCGAAGACCTGGACCTGATCGTCACCGCGATCTCGATCCAGGCCACGGTCGGCGGCAACCTGGCGCGGATCCTCGATGGGATCTCGCACACGATCCGCCAGAGGATCCAGATCAAGTCGCAGATAGGGGCCATGACCGCGCAGATGAGGGCTTCGGGATGGATCATCACCCTCCTGCCTTTCATCGTCGCGGCCGTTCTCAACATCATCACACCGACTTATTTCCGGGTCATGTTCACCGAGCCCGCCGGGCGCGTGCTGCTTGGCCTGGCGGGGATTTCCATCTTCATCGGGAACGTGTTCGTGCGGCGAATCACGAGCTTCAAGGTGTAGCGATGGCAGCCCTATACGTCGCGATCTTGATGGGAGTGGTCGCCGCGGTCGGTGTGTTCGCGACCGTGTGGAGCGTGATGCCGCAACCGCCGACCAACGCCGATCTGGTCGAGGGGCGGCTGCGCGTATACGAGACCGGCTTGCCCATGACCGTCACGGAGATCGAGCTTCGACAGCCGTTCGGGGAACGCGTCGTGCGGCCGGCCATCAGACGGCTGGGCGAGCTCCTGGAGCAGACGATGCCCGAGAAAGCCCGGCAGCAGATACAGGTGACGCTGCAGATCGCGGGTCGTCCCGGCGGCATGGGCGCCGGCGATTTCATTGCCGTGCGCTACGTGTTGACAGGCGCTCTCTGCATTCTCGGCATCCTGATCGGCGCCCTCAGCCAGAACCGAATCACTCTCGCGGTCGGGGCCGCCGTCGGCGCCATCGTCGGCCTTTACGCTCCGATGTTCTGGCTCCGCAGGCGGCTGAAGAAGCGGCGCTCGGAGATCCGGTCCGACCTCCCCGACGTGATCGATGTGCTGGTCGTCTGCGTGGAGGCAGGACTGACCTTCGAGGCCGCGGTCGAGAAGATGGTGGAGAAATACGACCACGCGCTCGCCAACGAGTTCGGGCGGGTCATGCAGGAGGTCCGGCTGGGCAGGCCTCGGCTCGAGGCTCTGAACGACATGGGGAAGAGGATCGGCGTCGAAGAGCTGAACAACTTCGTGCAGGCGATCATCCAGTCGGAGCAGCTCGGATCCGGCATCGGCCGCATCCTGCGCATTCAGTCAGACGAGATGCGGCTCAATCGCCTGGTGAGTGCGCAGGAGCGTGGGGCGCGCGCCTCGCTGAAGATGCTGCTCCCGATGCTCGGCTGCATCTTCCCGACCCTATGGGTCATCCTCCTCGGCCCCGCCGCTCTGCTCGCCATGCGTTTGCTTAGGGGAGGCTGAGGGATGCGTCGGCAACGCGGCCAGTCCTCTGTCGAGTTTGGAGCGTCGGCCATCGTCCTCTTCCTTCTGTTGTTCGGCCTTATCGACCTCGGCCGAGTCTTCTACTTCGACGTCGGCCTGACCGGCGCGACGCGCGAGGGAGCGCGACAGGCCAGCTGGTTTGTCTTGCCTGGCGCCGGAGGCGGATCCGGTACGAATCCGAGCCTCTACGACGACGATGGCTGGGCGCAGGACCCCTGCCCGTATGAGCCCAACGGCAATCCGACGGGGGATCCGAACACGTATCCCGGCATCAAGCAGTCGGTCGACTGCAACCTGAACAAGTACCACCTGCCGTCGTCCGTCCTGCAAAACCCCGCCACGACCTGCCCTACTTCTGTGGACGGAAATGTCGCTTACAACCCTCCGTATGTGGACTCGACATATCCGGCGGCGGTCAACCAGCCTCTCCTGTTCATCTGCTACGCAAACACGCCGGGCCTGGACCTGACCGTCGCCCCGACCGACGACTCCTACAAGGGCCGGGACGTGAATGTGATCCTCGTCATGAACTTCGGCTACGCCGGGGGGTTTCTGCCCAACATGCTGGGCACCTCCCTTCACATAGTCGCCAACACCCACATGGTGGTCGGGAGCTACTGACATGGGTTCTTCAAGGATCGATGGCCAGCGCTCCCAGGCGATCGTCGAGTTCGCGATCATCGCTCCGATTCTGCTGCTGCTGATCTTCGGCGTCGTCGATTTCGGTCGCGTGATCTACGTCTACGCCACGATCAACCAGGCGGTGAACGAGGGCGCACGATCAGCGATCCGTGCCTCCGCGCTGCTGCCCACAAACACCGACGTGGAGAACTCGGTCAAACAGCACGCGATTGACGTCTCGCTGGCCAACCCATGCCCGAACGGACCGATCGTGACGAACACAACCCCACCTGCCAACCAGGGCTGGGTCTACATCACGGAGCCTGACGCTCCGTCGGCGGTCGAATCGCTGGCGCCCTCCCTCGAGAACGCACCAGGCGGGCAGATGTGGGCCAACGCGACAATCTCCTGCAGCGCGACGAACCCAGCGCATGACCACGCGCCGCTGCAGGTGACGATTCGTTACAACTTCGTACCTTTCACGCCGCTGATCCAGCAGGTCACGGCGAACCACATCATCATCAGCGCCTCGGCGACCTACAAGACCGAGTACTGATTTGGCCACCACTTGCTCGCGAATGCAGCGCGGCCAGGCCATCGTGCTGGTCGCTCTTCTTCTCGTGGTCTTGTTCGGCTTCGTCGGCCTGGCCCTCGATGGCGGTCGCGCCTATCTTGACCGCCGGCACCTGCAGGCCTCCGTCGACGCGGCGTCGCTGGCCGCGGCCTATGACTACATGGCCAACACCGATGTCAGCCGCGCCGAATATGCCGCGATGAACGAGTACGCCACCAACGAGCGCCTGTACACCGTGCCGACCTGCACCACGGCCGGCACCACGCTCACCTGTCCCTTTGGCGACTCGACCAACCACGTCCTGACAGTGACGGCGACCGACCACTCGATCGCCGGAACGACATTTACGGCTACCGCCACGCACCGGCCCGACACCACCGTGATGCAGGTGCTTGGCGCCGGCCCGACGATGCTGATCGGCGCCACCGCGACTTCGCTGGCGCGCAGGCCTGGGACTAACGGAGCAGCCGTCCAGACACTCAGTCCGTCGTGCACCTCCTCGCTGACGTTCAGCGGAGCGGGGACCGCGAACATCGTCGGCGACGTCTGGTCCAACGGCAACATCAGCGGGGGCGGAAGCTCCACCGGCTCGGTGACCGGAAACGTGGTCGGAGTCTGCTCGAATCCAGCGCCTCCGTTCCTCCCGAACCCGTGGACCGTAAGCGGATCCCAGGTGAGCGGATGGAACATGTCCGACCCGGGTTACGCCATGCCGCCTCTGAACACGGCCCCGGCGAACTGGACAACGCAAGGGTGTGACGGCGAGTGCCCTGGGACCTATGCCACCGACCCCCACCTGGTCGGCGGAGCCGGCTGCTACTTCCTGGAGACCGGCGTCTACACCTTCGCCGGGGGCCTGACCCAACAAGGCGGCTTGATCAGCAACGAGCTCCGGCCGCCGGACGAGCCGAACATCTACGCGGCGGGTACGCCTAACACCACGACCCTGAACGGAGACCTTGTCTCGGGGCTAAAGCCCACCACGATCTCGGTCCGCGCTCTTCCGGCTGCCTTGCCGAATGGAAGCCTGGTGACCATTGGAGGCCAGACGTTCACGCTGTCGAATCCTGCCTCTGCCGGCGCTGTCTCGCTCAGCGTCGTCAAGCAAACCGTGGCGGCAACGGTGCCCGACGGCTCTCTGGTGTCATTTCGCGCGCTTCCCCAGTTCTGGGACTCGGCCGCGGCATGCGCCGGCTCGTTTGACGTCGACGCGGTTGGCAACACCAACAGCCTGGCCGGCACCTGGTCTGTCGAGGTGACCTCGGTCCGTTGGGAGCCCTATACGTGCCGTGGCCAGGCCGTGGCGACGCCGTCCTGCTTCATCCGGGAGAGCGCGCCCTCGATGTGCAAGACCGTGAGCCTGGGAAGCAGCACGAACATCAGGGTCAAGGTCACGGCAACCGTGCCGGGCGCCGAATATCTCAACGTCTACCTGGCTCAGAACGGGACGTGCTCCGGGCTTGCCTATCTGACCCAGTTCCAGAACACCGTCAACTCGCAGGCGATCATCAACAACGCCAGCTTCCCGGCCGGTTGGCCGGCGGGTTTCGCGTCTCCGCCGGACCAGGAGAATCCACCCCTCGCGGCAACGCTCCCCAACTCCGACGCAGCGGCCGGGACACCGCCCCGCGGCGATCTTGCCAACGAGTCCCAATGCGTCGATCCCTCGACAGGGGCGAACGTCGTCTGCGGCCTTTCGTCCGTCAATCCTGGCGCGGTGATCCTTTACCTCCCGTCGACCGGTTGCGTCTCCATGAACGGTGGCGGCGACATCTACGTTTTCAGCGGCTATCAGTACCACCGCGTCATCCTGTTCGAGCCGGGGCCAGAGCAGTCGAGCTCGCCCAACACATGCGCCAACAAGCTCAACGGCCACGACTTCACGAGCTTCATCGGCATCTTCTACGTGCCCGCCGCGGACATCACTCTCAACGGAACGAGTCGAGTTCGCGCCACCATCGCCGGAGGCCTCATCGCCTGGACGGCGACTGTCCTCGGCAGCGAGAACCTGGCCATCACCGCGGATCCATCTCTGCGGGCCTGGCCGCCAACAGTGAGGTTGACGCAATGAACGATCCCATCCGCTTGCCGGCATCCGACTACTCACGGCTCGGCCCCATCGGGCAGCTCATGTCAAACCCGCGTGTGACCGAGATCATGGTCATGGGCGGCCAGGACATCTACGTAGAGGTCGACGGCAAGATCCTTCTGACGCCGATCCGGTTCTCGAGCGAAGACGAGCTCATGACGGTCATCCGCTACATCGTGGAATCGGTTGGCAGGCGCGTCGACGCGGCGAACCCGCTGACCGACGCCCGACTTGCGGATGGATCCCGGGTCCACATAGCGGTTCGACCCGTCGCCGTGGACGGCCCGCTGCTCAACATCCGCAAGTTCGTACGCGGGCCGCTCAACATGGAGGACCTGGTCCGGCTCGGCAGCTGCAGCGAGAGCGCCTTCGGTTTCTTGAAAGCGTGTGTCCTCTCGCGAGCCAACATCGTGGTCAGCGGCGGCACCGGCAGCGGCAAGACGACATTGCTCAACGTGCTCTCGGGCTATCTGCCCGAGGACGAGCGGATCGTCACCATCGAAGACGCCGCTGAGCTGCAGCTCCGGCAGCGGCACGTCGCGCGGCTGGAAGCGCGGCCGGGGGGTCCCGACGGCAAGGAGGTCACGATTCGCGACCTGGTGATCTCGTCGCTGCGCATGCGCCCCGACCGGCTCGTCGTCGGTGAGGTCCGGGGAGCTGAGGCGCTCGACATGCTCCAGGCGATGAACACAGGCCACGACGGATCGATGACAACCCTGCACGCCAACAAGCCGCGTGACGCCCTGGCCCGAATCGAAACGCTGGTCTTGATGTCCGGGTACGACCTTCCTTTGCGGGCGATTCGCTCGCAAATCACCAGCGCGATCAACGTCATCGTCCACCTGGAGCGACTCCGCGACGGCAGCCGCAAGGTGGTCCAGATCAGCGAGGTCACCGGCATGGAAGAAGACGTGATCACGATGCAGGACGTCTTCCGGTTCATACGGGTCGGGATGGACGATCACGGTCGCGTGACGGGACGCTTCGTCGCGGCCGGTCTGCGTCCACGCGTCCTCGACCGTCTCGAGGAGCTGGGTCTCGAGATTCCGGCCGAGATCCTTCCGCTGTTTCACGAATCTGTCAGCACCGCGCAGTGATGTAGCGGAACGAGAGGAGGAGGCACACGTGGCGCCCGAGGTAGGGGACAAGAGAGGACAGACGAGGCGTTCCGATGCGGATCGCCGGACCGAGGAGCGCAGGTCGATCGCGGACCGTCGCCAGGCATCGGTCGAAGTCGAGGTCGAGCGTCGAGTCGAGGGTCGTCGATTCGTGGAGCGGCGCGCCGAGGTGCGCCGCCGGGTCAACGACCGCCGGCACTTGTTGACCTAAGCGAGCGCTTCAACCAAGACACCGCGTTGCCATTGGGACGCATGTCCTATTG
The DNA here is from genome assembly GCA_005880345.1 of Chloroflexota bacterium. GTDB lineage: Bacteria > Chloroflexota > Dormibacteria > Dormibacterales > Dormibacteraceae > 40CM-4-65-16. Next base: position 21,412 of record VBGE01000140.1, read on the forward strand.
CCGGACGTGGCGGGGGGCACGAGCATCTATGCGACCCACGAAGACTCGATAGC